>DAITMI010000012.1:0-4276 GCA_036835225.1 Rhodoferax sp.
CTGGGCGAGCTGGAAAAGCCGGGCCGCGACCCGCGCCCGGACTTCAAGGTGGCGCGCTTCAATGACGGTGTGGACGACATCAAGGACCTGAAGGAAGGCATGGTACTGGAAGGCACGGTGAGCAACGTGGCGGCTTTTGGGGCCTTCGTCGATTTGGGCGTGCACCAGGATGGGCTGGTGCACGTCAGCCAGTTGAGCCACAAGTTTGTGACCGACGCGCGCGAGATCGTCAAGACCGGTGACATCGTCAAGGTACAGGTGGTGGAGGTGGATGTGGCCCGCAAGCGCATCGCCTTGACCATGAAGCTGGGGGCGGCACCGGCGCGGCGCGACAGCGCCGGCGACAACCGCTTTCAGGGCGCTGCCAATAATCAGCGGGGCCGACCCGGCGGGCAGGGCGCTGGACTTCCATCCAGCACCCCGCAATCCACCGCGATGTCGTCGGCCTTTGCCAAGCTCAAGGGCAGCGGACGTTGAAACCGCGCTGATACAGCTGATACATAATGATTGGTTCAGGTTCATCAATCCACGGAATGTGTTAACGGAGGCGTCATGGAACTGAAGGCCCTGCTGGCGTCGCAGTTCGTGCTGCCCAGCATTCCCAAGGTGGTGGCGCTCTTGCTCAGCGAGCTGGAGCGGGATGAGCCCGATCTGAAAAAAGTCACCCAGCTCATCAGCACCGATCCGGCGTTGACGACACGCTTGCTGCAGTTGTCCAACTCGGGGTTTTTCAAGCAGTCGGGCAAGATCAAGAGCGTATCCGAGGCACTGGCGATTCTGGGTCTAGGCCACGTGCGGACCATGACTGCAGCGGCCGCTCCTGGCGCCTCCCTGAAGGCAGTGCCGGGCATCAACCTGCAGCAGTTCTGGGCCTACAGCCTGAACGTGGCCAAGCTGTCCCGTTCCCTGGCGGGCGTGGTGCGGCAGAACCAGCAGGCGGCTTTTACCTGCGGCCTGATCCACGCAGTGGGCGAGCTGGCCATGCATATTGGCATGGCCGAGGCGGTGGCGGCGTTGGATCGTGAAGTCCCTCCGCTCGACCTGCATCGCGCCAGGGCCGAAACACTCTCTTTTGGTTTTTGCTATGCCCAGGTGGGCGCCGGTTTCGCCAGTCAATGGCACTTTCCACAAGCGATTGTGGAAGCGCTGGCGCATCAAGACGCGCCGTTTGAACACGATGTTTATGAACCGCTGGCGGGCGTCATTCATCTGGCCACCTGGCGGGCCCGCGCCAAAGAGGCCGACCTGTCCGACAAGCTGCTGGCGGTGACCTTTCCGGGTTCGGTGGGTGAGGTGCTGGGGCTTGACATCGACATGGTGCTGCAGCAAGACCCGATTGACTGGTCGGCCCAGACGCCAGGCCGTAGCCTGTTGTAGGGTGCCGCTTCACGGTCTGGCGGGCGCGTTAGCATGGCGCATGCACACCGCCCCGCCCGCTAACGCAGGAATAGCCCGACTGATTTTTCCGGCGCTGTTGGGCTTTGTTCTCGGTACCGCGACGCAATTGCAGCAGGCGACGCTGTTTTCCTGGCAGACTTATGGCTTGTTTATGCTGCTGGCCCTTTTGCTATGGGCACCAGCAGCTACTAGATCAATAGCAGTTCGTTGGCGTGTGGTGTTGGTCGCGCTGGCCTTTGGCCTGTTGGCGTTTGGTTTGACCGGGCTACGCGCCAGCGTATTTTTGAGTGATGCGCTGGACGCCGGACTCGAAGGGCGTGACGTGGCGGTGACCGGCGTGATTGCCGCCATGCCGCAGCGCAACGAGGCGGGTCTGCGCTTTCGCCTGGACGTGGAATCGGCGCAGTGGCAGGGCCAACCGATTCACTTGCCGCCCCGCATTTATCTGGGCTGGTATTCCGGCGTTTTCGGTGGCGGTGGCATGGTCGGCGAGTTGCAGCGCCAACCGGCGCCGCTCGAAGCCGGCGAGCGCTGGCAGATGACGGTGCGCCTCAAGGCGCCGCACGGCGCCCGCAACCCTCATGGCTTTGACCATGAACTGTGGCTGTGGGAGCAGGGCTTGCAGGCCACCGGTTATGTGCGTTCCGGGCCCAAAGACCCGATGCCGCAGCGAGTCACCCAAACCGGCTGGCACCCGGTGGAGCGGGCGCGCCAGCAGGTGCGCGACCAGATTTTTGAACGGGTCGCCGAGCGCAAGTACGCCGGCCTGATTGCCGCGTTGGTGGTCGGCGACCAGAACGCCATTGACCGTGCCGACTGGGATATTTTTCGCGCCACCGGCGTTGCGCACCTGATGTCGATCTCAGGTTTGCATGTCACCATGTTCGCCTGGCTTGCGGCCCTGGTGGTGGGCTGGTTGTGGCGGCGTTCGGAGCGCCTTTGTTTGTGGGTGCCGGCACCCAGTGCGGCGTTGCTTGGGGGTGTGCTGCTGGCCACCACCTATGCCTTTTTCAGCGGTTGGGGCGTGCCGTCGCAGCGCACGGTGCTGATGCTGGCGACGGTGGGCTTGCTGCGCCTGTCGGGCAAGCAATGGCCGTGGCCACACGTGTGGTTGCTGGCATGCGCGGTGGTGGTGGCGATGGATCCGTGGGCTTTGCTGCAGGCCGGTTTCTGGCTCAGTTTTGTGGCCGTTGGTGTTTTGTTTGCTACAGATTCAGGCGCTGTTCCTGCGAGCACCACGATTGACGTTGGCGCGAGGACAGCCGCCGCGCCGGGCCGCCCCAAGCAAGGCTGGACCCCCTCGGGGGGCAGCGCAGCACAGGCAATGGCAAGCGTGGGGGCCATGTTCCGGGAGCAATGGGTGATCACCCTGGCCTTGACGCCGCTGACCCTGCTGCTGTTTGGCCAGGTCTCGGTGGTGGGGCTGGTGGCCAATGCGCTGGCGATTCCGTGGGTGACGCTGGTTGTCACTCCACTCGCCATGCTGGGGGCGCTGGTGACGCCGCTGTGGGATGTGGCGGCAGTGGCGATTGCCGCGCTGGCGTGGTACCTGCAACTGCTGGCAGCGCTGCCGTTTGCTCTTGTCTCAGTAGCGCAAGCGCCATTATGGGCAGGGGCGGCCGGCCTTGTTGGCGGCTTATTGCTGGCGATGCAGCTGCCCTGGAGCCTGCGCCTCATGGGGCTGCCGCTGCTGCTGCCGGTGCTGCTGTGGCAGGCACCGCGTCCGCTGGCGGGGCAGTTCGAACTGCTGGCCGCCGACATCGGGCAGGGCAATGCCGTCATTGTGCGCACGGCCAGCCATGCGCTGGTGTACGACGCCGGGCCGCGCTTCAGCCGGGACAGCGATGCCGGCCACCGAGTGCTGGTGCCGCTGTTGCGCGCACTGGATCTCCCGCTGGACAAGCTGGTGCTCAGCCACCGCGACAGCGACCATGTGGGTGGCGCGCTGGCGGTGCTGGCGATGCAAGCCCAGGCCGAGCTGCTGAGCTCCATTGAAGATGAGCATGAACTGCAGCGCGTGCGCAAGGCGACCCGTTGCGTGGCGGGGCAACGCTGGCGCTGGGACGGGGTCGATTTCGAAGTGTTGCACCCGCGTGCCGCCGACTATGCCGTGCCGAACAAATCCAATGCCATGAGTTGCACCCTGCGTATCTCCAACGGCCGGCAGTCGGCCCTGCTGGCAGGTGATATTGAGCAGGCCCAGGAAGCGCGGCTGGTGGCTGAGGGGGCGCTGTTACCGGTGGATGTATTGCTGGTGCCACACCATGGCAGCAAAACCTCTAGCAGCGCCGCCTTTCTGGATGCCGTCCAGCCGCAAATTGCTTTGGTGCAGGCCGGGTACCGCAATCGCTTTGGCCACCCGGCAGAGCCTGTGCTGCAGCGTTATGCGGAGCGCCACATTCGCGTGCTTGATTCGCCCCATTGTGGTGCGGCAACCTGGCAGTCAGCTCAGCCGCACGATGTCAAATGCCAACGTACGCAAGGCCTGCGCTATTGGCACCATCTAGTGCCGTAGCTGCGGGCTGTGCCGCAAGGTGAACAGCCGACGTCCGACGATCAGTTGGGGACAGAGTTTGCGCACTGCGTGTCGCTACGGTCTGTTCCACAAGGTTTCATGTTTCGGGTTGGCGCAAAGCTTGCTAAGCTGAATGCAGGAGAGAAATCCCTTATGCAGCAATTTGACGAGATGTTCACCCGGCTGCCCTACGACTTTGTCACGCAGGGGGCGCAGATTCGTGAGCACTACAAGATCTACGGCGAATGGCTGGCACGCCAGCCCGCCGACCTGATGGCCAAGCGGCGGGACGAGGCCGAGATGATCTTTCGCCGGGTCGGCATCACCTTTGCCGTTTATGGTGACAAAGACGACAAAGACGAC
>DAITMI010000012.1:4376-46097 GCA_036835225.1 Rhodoferax sp.
TTTCTGGCGCGTGGCTTGGTGCAGCGTGTCACGGCCCTCAATCGTTTCCTTCATGACGTGTATCACGATCAGGCGATCATCAAGGCCGGGCTGGTACCGCGCGAGCAGATCGAACACAACACCCGCTTCCGCCCCGAGATGATGTGCGTGGACGTGCCGAACAACATTTATTCGCACATCTCCGGCATTGACATCGTGCGCGCGCTCAATGCCAAGGGGGAAGCCGAGTACTACGTGCTGGAAGACAACCTGAGCGTGCCCAGCGGTGTGAGCTATATGCTGGAAGACCGCAAGATGATGATGCGGCTGTTCCCCGAGCTGTTCAACGCGCACCGCGTCGCTCCAATAGCGCACTACCCTGACCTGCTGCTGGAAACCCTGCGCGCCAGCAGCCCGGCCACCACGGCCGAGCCGACGGTGGTGGTGCTGACGCCCGGCATGCGCAACAGCGCCTATTTCGAGCATGCGTTTCTGGCGCAGCAAATGGGGGTGGAACTGGTGGAGGGGCAAGACCTCTTGGTGCAGGACAACTTTGTCTATATGCGCACCACGCACGGCCCCCAGCGCGTGGACGTGATCTACCGCCGGGTGGTCGACGATTTTCTCGACCCCAAGGTGCTGCGCCCCACGTCAACGCTGGGTTGTGCCGGTTTGCTGGAGGTCTGCCGCGCCGGCCATGTGAGCATTTGCAATGCGCTCGGCACCGGCGTGGCCGATGACAAGTCGATTTACCCCTACGTGCCGAAGATGATCGAGTTTTACCTTGGCGAAAAACCCATCCTCAACAACGTGCCGACCTACCTGTGCCGCAACCAGGATGACCTGGCCTACACGCTGGCCAATTTGAAAGACCTGGTGGTGAAGGAGGTGCACGGCGCCGGTGGCCACGGCATGCTGGTGGGGCCGGCCGCCACGGCGGCAGAGATCGACGCATTTCGTCAAATGCTGCTGGCCAGGCCGAGTGCTTACATTGCCCAGCCGACGCTCAGCCTGTCGAGTTGCCCGACGTTGGTGGCCAGCGGCATTGCACCGCGCCACATTGATCTGCGCCCCTATGTGCTGAGTGGCAAGACGGTGCAAATGGTGCCGGGCGGCTTGACGCGCGTGGCGCTGCAAGAAGGCTCGCTGGTCGTCAATTCGTCACAAGGCGGCGGCACCAAAGATACCTGGATTTTGGAAAGCTGAAACCTTGCGGGACAGACCGCCGGCGCGAAGCGGCAAGCTCTGTCCTCAACTGATTAAGGGAAATTCATGTTGTCACGCACCGCCGATCACCTGTTCTGGATGTCGCGCTACACCGAGCGGGCCGAGAACACCGCCCGCCTGCTGGATGTGAATTGGCAGACCTCGCTGCAGCCGCAATCCGACGCGGTGGCGCTGCTGGGCTGGCAGGGCCTGCTCAGCATCAGCGAGTTGTTGCCCCGCTACACGTCGCTTCATGGCGCTGTCAACGCCCGCAACGTGATGGACTTCATGGTGAAGGACGAGAGCAATCCCTCCAGCATCGTGTCTTGCCTGAGCGCCGCCCGCGAGAATGCGCGCGCCGTGCGCGGCACGCTGACCACCGAAGTGTGGGAAACGCAGAACCAGACCTGGCTGGAAGTCCAACGCATGATCAAGTCTGGCGCGTTTGAACACGATCCGCGGCAGTTTTTTGAGTGGGTCAAATTCCGCTCGCACCTGTCGCGCGGCGTCACCGTGGGCACCATGCTGATGGACGACGCCTTGCACTTCATGCGCCTGGGCACTTTCCTGGAGCGGGCCGACAACACGGCGCGCCTGGTGGACGTGAAGTTTCATGCGCTGCAAAGCGACTTTTTTGGCACCCCGAGCGAACAGAACCAAGAGTACGACTTCTACCACTGGAGTGCCATTTTGCGCAGCGTCAGTGGCTTTGAGATCTACCGCAAGGTGTACCGGGATGTGATCAAGCCCGAACGTGTGGCCGAGTTACTGCTACTGCGTCCCGACATGCCGCGTTCGCTGCATGCCAGCCTGAACGAAGTGGTCAACAACCTGGGGTTGGTGGCCCATGGCCAGTCAGGCGAAAGCCATCGCCGCGCTGGCAAGCTGTGCACCGAGCTCAAGTACGGGCGCATCGATGAAATCCTGGCCACCGGATTGCATGCCTACCTGACGCAGTTTCTGGACCGGGTCAACGACCTGGGCACGCACATCAGCCGGGACTTTTTGATTCCAGCGGCGGTTTGACGACGCACGTCGATGCGGCCGAAGTGGAGGCGCAGGGGGCTGACTTGTTCATGGCCTGCGCTACTTCCTGTCCCAATTCAATCACCGCCATGGTGTAGTAGCTGCTCCAGTTGTAGCGCGTGATGGCATAGAAGTTCTCAGTGCCCGCCACATAGCTGGGCGGCTCGTCGCCGTTTTGCAGTTCGACCAGTGCCAGCGGACCGCTGTGTTGCAGCGCTGCCCCTTCCAGCACCGCCCCTTTGGCCATGAAGCTGGCGACACTGAAGGTCGGCAGGATGTCGGGCGCCAGCAGCGCGTCCATGTCGAGCTGGCTCGCATCGAAGCGCACTGGGTAATGAGTGGGCATGCCCGGCTGCCAATTGAATGCCTTGAAATAATTGGCGACCGAGCCAATCACATCGGCCGGGCTGTTGAACAGGTCAACCCGGCCGTCGCCATCAAAATCAATTGCGTATTTCACCCAGCTCGACGGCATGAATTGCGGCATGCCCATAGCGCCGGCGAAGCTGCCGCGCAGTGCCAGCGGGTCCACACCGGTGCGGTGGGTCAGGCTCAGGAATTGCTCCAGCTCGGTTTTGAAAAACTCGCTGCGTGCTGCGGCGCGCGGGTGATTGGCCGGAAAATCAAAGGCCAGGGTGGCCAGGGCGTCGATCACGCGAAATGTGCCCATTTGCTGGCCGTAAATCGTTTCCACCCCGATGATGCCGACGATGATCTCGGCCGGCACGCCGGTCTCGAGTTCGGCCCGTGCCAGTGGGTCACGGTTGTCTTGCCAGAATTTCATGCCGGCGTTGATGCGAATGGGGTCAATGAAGCGGCTGCGGTAAACGCGCCAGTTCTTTGGTGTGCCGGCAGGCGGCGGTTGAATGAATTTGGCCACCTGCGGCAAGTAGCGGGCCTGCCCGATGGCCTGGCGGACCCAGTCGATCTCCAGATCGCGGCGCGCCGCAATGTCATCGGCGGTCCGCATGACGTCGTCGCGTTGGGCGTAGGCTGGGCCGGGAAGCGCTGACTGGCTCACCTGCCTGAGTGCAACCGTTTTTTTCTTTGGGGCTTTTATGGCCTGAGCCCCCGTCGCTATTGCGCAAGCAGCTATAAAAAAAGTAGCAATTAAGAATGGTTTGTAAATCACGTGGGCCAGGGCAGTTGTTTGAGTTCGCGTTGCAGTGTAGCGAGGCGGGCGTTCTTGCGGGGCGCGCTGTGCGCCCTGCCGCGCTCGGGAAGTGGTGCATAGCGCTGCGCTTCCAGTCGCAGCAGCCAGTCGCAGATAAGCTGGGAAGACGGGTTGTCCGCGCCGCGTTGCGCCAGCAACTGTTGCGCCATTCGGCGGGGCGGACTTTGGGGTTCCAGGGCGATTCCAGCCTGTTGCAGCCGTGCTGCCGCCGTTTCCAGCAGCCGCAGCCAGGGGTCCTGGCGGCTGCGTTCCCACAGGGTCCAGGCGGCGGCGCCCAGGCTGGCCAGCACCACAATGCCGATCAGCAGATAAAGCAGGTCTTTCCAGCCGGGCGACGCAAAGCCGAGGTTCTTGAGCAGGTCGAGCTGCTTGCCCTGCGTGTAGTTCAACACGGACTGGTTCCAGCGGTTGTTGACCGCGTCCCACAGGGCGCGCAGGTTCAGGGCAATTTCAGGGCTGACATTGCCCAGCAGGGCGTCGGCGATGGCGCCGCGCGGGGCCTGCAGACGCTGCAGGGTGCCAGTGCGCCCGGGTGCCACGGCAGCAGTCGGGTCCACCCGCACCCAGCCGCGGCCTGCCAGCCAGACCTCGGCCCAAGCATGGGCGTCGCTCTGGCGCACCACCAGGAAGTCGTCCACCGCGTTTCTCTCCCCACCCTGGTAGCCGGTCACGATCCGCGCCGGTACATCCAGCGCGCGCATCAGGATGACGAAGCTCGACGCAATGTGTTCGCAAAACCCCGCTTTGCGCTCAAACCAGAACTCGTCGGCGCTGTGCCGGCCGTAGACGCCGGGCGCCAGCGTGTAGCTGTAGCCGCCGGTGCGCAAGCGCTCCAGTACGGTGGCCACCAGTTGCACGCCGTTGGCACTGGCGTAGCGCGGGTCGCGCCGCAGGTCGGCGGCCAGTTGTAGCGTGCGCGGGTTGAAGCCGGCGGGCAGTGCCACATAGTCTTGCAGGCCGGCCATGGGGCGTGCCGGGCCGTGCGAGAAGTCCGGGTAGCTCTGCGCGGTGTAGCGCACCAGGTCGGTAATCGGGCGCTCGGTCAACCATTGCAGCTCGGACGTCATGCTGACGGCAAAGCCGCTCAATGTGGGTTTGGCCGGGGTGGCGTCCAGCAGCAGGAGCCAGGGGCGATGGTTGGGTTCCAGCGTCACCTGGTAATTGACGGCTGCCCCCTGCACCTGCAGGTTGGCGGGCGGCTGCAGGCGGGGCGGGAAGCCTGAGCGCAGTGGGCGCCACTCGCGCCCGTCGAAGGTGGACAGCACCGGCCCGCGAAAATACAGGTCTGACGGCCGCGGCGCAGCACCTTCAAAACGGATGCGCATGGCAATGCTTTCGTCCAATGCCAGGCTGGCGATATTGCCCACCTGCATGTTGGCGGACAAACCACTGCGCCCGCTCATGGCGTCGCCCGGAATGCCCCACAGCGGGGCCATCCGGGGAAACAACAGAAACAGCACGAGCATGATGGGCGCGCCGAGCAGCGCCATCCAGCCGGCGGTTTTGGCGGCCTGCAGCAAAGGCGGTTTTCCTACCGGCATGTGGGCATTGACCAGTGCGGTCAGCAAGCCCAGCAGGGCGATCAGCATGGCGGCGGCGGTGAGCAGCGACTGCGAGAAAAAGAAGTTGGTCAGCATCGTGAAGAAGCTGAGGAAAAACACGACAAAGGCATCGCGCCTGGCGCGCAGTTCCAGCGTCTTCAAGGCCAGCAGCACCACGAGAAGGGTCAGGCCGGCATCGCGCCCCAGCAGGGTCTTGTGGGTGAAAAAAGTAGCGCCCACCGTCAGCAGCAGCAGCGCCAGCAGCCACCAGCGCGAGGGCAGCGGCTGCACGGTGACGGCCAGCCAGCCGCGCCATAACAAGACGCCCGCGGCCAGTCCACTGCACCACAGCGGGAGATGGCTGACTTGTGGCAGCAACACCCAGGCAATCACCACCAGCATAAACAGCGTGTCGCGGCTGTCGCGCGGCAGCTTGGACAAGTGATTTAGCAACTGTTTCAGCCTATTTTCAGTCATGCCGTCAGTACAATGCCAACGCTTGGAGGCAGCGCTTTTTGTGGGCTTCACCGCTGCCGGGCCCAATTTCCGCGCCGCCCAGGCGCAAGCCGTAGTCCAGCCCTCGCTTCTCGGCCTGCAGTACCCAGGCGCACAGGCGGGACAGCTGTTGTTCGGGGTGGGCGGTGCCGGTGCGCTGCTGGTCCAGCCATAACTCAAAACGTTGCGCCTGGGCCGCGTCGCGGCTCACCAGTTCGTCCGCCTTGGCGGCTTTTTTCCAGACCACCAGCTTCAGGGGATCACCGCGACGGTAGGCGCGCACGCCCTCGTAGTCGCCACTGGCTTGGTGGTGTGTAGCAGTGGCGTCGCCAGCGCGTGGCTCACCCGGTGGCAATGGCGGCGCCAAGGGCTCTGGCGCCGGGTACACCAGCACTTGGGCGGCAGGCCGCCACACCGTCCAGACCCGAAAAGTGCCCAGCGGAAAGCGCGTTTCGGCGGTGAGCGTCGGCACCCGGTGCAGGCCGCGCCGCTCTGGCTTGAAGGCGATATGTACCGTGGCGCGGCCCTGTGCCGGCACGTCGGTCCAGACCCAATGACCAGAACCCAGCACGGCCAGGCCGATGCCGTACCGGGTGCTGCGCCGCTGGCTCTGGAGGTTGATGCCAATCACGGCGCTGGCTCCCGCGAATTGGGCCTCAGGCGCTATTAAATTCATAGTAAGGCCGCGCAACGTGCCGTGGCACACGTACATGCCCACCACCGTGCTGCCGGCCAGCAAAAAAGTCAGCAGGTAGCCCAGGTTGAGCTGGTAGTTGATGGATGCGACCAGCAGCACCAGCATGGTGGCGCCCAGCATGAAGCCGGGGCGGGTCGGCAAGATGTAAACATTGCGCTGCGTCAGGGTGATGAAGTCGCGCAGCGGCAGCCGGGCTACGAACCAGCGTTGGAATCTGGCACGGACAACGGCGAGAGGGTTGACCCAAACCGTTCGGGCTGAGCTTGGCCTGTCTTGAGCTTGACCAAGGGTCGAAGCCTTGCGAGGCGGCCCTTCGACAGGCTCAGGGCGAACGGAGGCGGCACTCACGGCAGCGGTACGGCGTCAAGCATGGCGCGCACCTGCTCGACCGAGCCGCGGCCGGCGTCGCCGACCGGAATCAGGCGGTGTGCCACGGTTTGCGGCAGGATGGCCTGCACGTCATCTGGGGCCACGTAGTCCCGTCCGCTCAACAAGGCCTGCGCTTTGGCGGCGCGCACCACGGCAATGCCGGCGCGCGGGCTCAGGCCCTGCAAGAACCACTGACCCGAGCGGGTGGCGGCAATCAGGTCCTGCACGTAGTCCAGCAAGGGTGCGGCCGCATGAACGTCCAGCACCTTGCGTTGCAGTGTTTGCAGCTCAGCCGCCGTCAGCAGGCTGGGCAGGACGTCCACCATGTCTCGGCGGTCATGACCCGCCAGCAGCTCACGTTCGGCAGCACGATCCGGGTAACCGAGCGAAATGCGCATCAGGAAACGGTCCAGCTGCGACTCCGGCAGCGCATAGGTGCCGAGCTGGTCGTGCGGGTTTTGCGTGGCAATCACAAAGAAGGGCGAGGGCAGTGGGCGGGTTTCGCCGTCCACGGTGACCTGTTTCTCTTCCATGGCTTCGAGCAGCGCGCTCTGGGTTTTGGGGCTGGCGCGGTTGATCTCATCGGCTAGCAGTACCTGCGCAAACAAAGGGCCCGGGTGGAATACAAAGGCCTCCTTGCCGCGCTCATAAATAGAGACGCCGGACAGGTCGCTGGGCATCAGGTCGGCGGTGAACTGGACGCGCGAGAACTGGAGGCCAAAGGTACGGGCCAGCGCGTGCGCCAGCGTGGTCTTGCCGACACCGGGCACGTCTTCAATCAGCAGGTGGCCACCGGCCAGCAGACAGGCCACACAGTCTTGCGTTTGCACCGGCTTGCCAACAATCACCGTGTTAAGCTGATCCACCAGTGATTTGAGTTTTTGTTGTGCTTCCATGGCACAACGTTACCTGAAATTTTGATCGAAATTTGATCTAAATCTGACAAGAATTGGAGAGGCGGGCGCGCACTGTGACTATGACTGGATACTTTACCCACCGCGATTGCTGGAAGCATGAAATGGGGGCCGGGCACCCCGAATGTCCCGAACGGCTGGACGCCATCGAAGACCGTTTATTAATCACCGGCCTGGATATCGCCCTGGAGCGGCGTGAGGCGCCCCTTGCCCCCTTGACCGATATCGAGTTGGCGCATGACCGCATGCATGTGGCGGCGCTGCGCGGACTCAGCGACGTCCTGAAGGAAGAAATCGAAGCCGGTGGCCCGACCCACACCCAGATTGACCCGGACACCGCCCTCAACGTCAGCACCTGGGACGCCGCCCTGCGTGCCGCCGGCGCCGCCCTGGCTGCGACCGATGCCGTGATCGCGGGTGAGCTGGAGAACGCTTTTTGTGCCGTTCGCCCGCCGGGGCACCATGCCTGCCGCGACAAGGCGATGGGCTTCTGCTTTTTCAACAACGTGGCGATTGCCGCCAAGTACGCGCTGGAGCGCCATGGCTTGAAGCGGGTGGCGATTGTGGACTTTGATGTGCACCACGGCAACGGCACGGAAGACATCGTGGCGGGCGACCCGCGCATCCTGATGGTGAGCTTTTACCAGTATCCGTTTTATCCTTTGGACCACGTCCATTCCAATGCCAGCAACCTGGTGAATCTGCCAGTACCGGCCTACACCAAGGGCATGGAGGTGCGGGACCTGATCGAGAGCCTCTGGCTGCCGCGGCTGGAGGCTTTCCGGCCCGAGATGATTTTCATCAGTGCCGGCTTTGACGCGCACCGCGAAGACGACATGGGTCAGATGGGTCTGGTAGAAAACGATTACGCCTGGATCACGCAGCGCGTCAAGGACGTGGCCCGACGTCACGCCAAGGGACGTATCGTTTCCTGTCTGGAGGGTGGCTACAACTTGAGTGCGTTGGCGCGCAGTGTGGAAGCGCATATCCGGGTGCTGGCCGATGTATAGCCCGCGGATCACCGACCTGGACGCTTGGCTGGCGGCCCTGGGCCAACCGGGGGCCTTGACGGAGTTGGCGACACTGGTCGTGTGTGGCGTCGCAGCCTGGGCCATGGCCGCCCTGGTCCGCCGGGCCGTGGGCTTGCGCGACACAAGCTCCATCATGTTCGGAGAACGGATTGTGGACGGGGTGTTGTTCCCTGCGCTGCTGCTGGCGCTGGCCTACGTGGCGCGGGCCTGGGTGGTGCGCTGGGTGCCGCTGGCCGTGTTCAAAATTGCGATTCCGGTCCTGATCTCCCTGCTGGTCATTCGCCTGGGGGTCAAGGTGCTGCAGGCGGCGTTTCCGAAAGCGCCGCTGGTGCGCGTGCTGGAACGCACCATTTCCTGGGTGGCGTGGCTGGCGGTGGTGTTGTGGGTGAGCGGGCTGCTGCCGGTGCTCCTGGAGGAGCTTGATCAAATCACCTGGAAGGTGGGTGGTACCACGCTGTCGGTGCGCACCATGCTGGAGGGAACCCTGACGGCGGGTGCGGTGTTGATCTTTACCTTGTGGATTTCATCGGGCATTGAGGGTCGCCTGCTGCGCTCCGCCACGGGGGATGAATTGTCCCTGCGCAAGGCGGCGAGCAACGCCACGCGCGTCCTGCTGATGTTTGTCGGCCTGTTGCTGGCGCTATCGATGGTGGGGATTGATCTGACTGCTTTCTCTGTTCTTGGCGGCGCTATCGGCGTGGGGGTGGGTTTTGGCTTGCAGAAGCTGGCGGCCAACTACGTCAGCGGCTTTGTCATTCTGGCCGAACGCAGCATGCGCATCGGCGACAACGTGCGGGTGGACAATTTTGAGGGGCGTATCACGCAAATCAACGCGCGTTACACCGTCATTCGCTCGTTAGCCGGGCGTGAGTCCATCGTGCCCAATGAGATGCTGATTACCAGCCGGGTCGAAAACCTGTCGCTGGCAGACTCGCGGGTCTGGCAGTTTGCCGTGGTGTCGGTGGCGTATGACAGCGATGTGGACCTGGTCATGCGCCTGTTGAAACAGGCCGCCCTGAACCATGAGCGCGTGATGCGTGACCCGGAACCGTCCGTGAACCTGGCCTCCTTTGGGGCCGACGGACTGGAGTTCAAAGTCGGGTTCTGGATTGTCGATCCCGAGAGCGGAACCGACAATCTGAAATCGCTGATCAACCTGGACATTCTCAGATCGCTGCGTGAACATCAGATCGAGATTCCCTATCCGCAGCGGGTTGTCCATACGCGGATGCAGTGAGGAATCGGGTTATTTCAGCAGGTATAATTTTATAAAAAGCACGGTCGTACTATTTTGTGTCTGCTTGGCTGACTGTCGTATGAACGACCAGGCTGACAGGTGACACAGCATAGAATCCCTCAATTGACGTTGACGTCAACGTCAAGTAAATAACCGAATTCGTAACTATCTGGAGTCGCAGCAATGAAAGTCCTGGTCGCAGTCAAGCGCGTGGTGGACTACAACGTGAAGGTCCGCGTCAAGTCGGACAATACCGGTGTAGATATCGCCAACGTCAAAATGAGCATGAACCCGTTTGATGAAATCGCTGTCGAAGAAGCCATGCGGCTGAAGGAAAAAGGCGTGGTGACGGAAGTTATCGCGGTTTCCTGCGGCGTCACGCAATGCCAGGAAACCTTGCGCACCGCCATGGCCATCGGCGCCGATCGCGCCATTCTGATTGAGACCACCGAAGAACTGCAGCCGCTGGCCGTCGCCAAGCTGCTCAAGGCGCTGGTGGACAAGGAGCAACCCGGTCTGGTGATTCTGGGCAAGCAGGCGATTGACGATGACTGCAATCAGACTGGCCAAATGCTGGCCGCACTGGCGGATCTGCCGCAAGCCACTTTTGCCAGCAAGGTTGAAATGGTTGACGGCAAGGTCTCGGTCACGCGCGAGGTCGATGGCGGCCTGGAGACCCTGCTCCTCAGCTTGCCCGCTGTGATCACCGCCGACTTGCGCCTGAACGAGCCGCGCTATGTGACGCTGCCCAACATCATGAAGGCCAAGAAAAAGCAGCTTGAGATTTTCAAGCCGGAAGACCTCGGTGTTGACGTGACGCCGCGCATCAAGACCCTGAAGGTCAGCGAGCCGCCCAAACGCAGCGCCGGTATCAAGGTGCCCGACGTCGCCACGCTGGTGGCCAAACTCAAGAACGAAGCCAAGGTGATCTAAATGACAGCTCTTGTAATTGCCGAACACGACAACGCGACCCTGAAGATCGCCACACTCAACACCGTGACCGCCGCCGCCCAGTGTGGCGGTGAGGTGCACGTGCTGGTCGCTGGGGCCAATGCCGGTACGGTGGCGACGGCGGCAGCACAGATTGCCGGCGTGACCAAGGTCTTGCACGCTGACAGCGACGCCTTCGCCCATGCTCTGGCAGAGAACGTGGCGGCGCAAGTTCTCGCGCTGGCCGCGAACTACAGCCACATTTTGTTTGCGGCCACCGCCTCGGGCAAAAACATGGCCCCCCGTGTGGCCGCCAAACTGGATGTGGGCCAGATTTCCGACGTCACCCAGGTCGACAGCCCGGACACCTTTGAGCGTCCGATTTATGCTGGCAACGCCATTGCCATCGTGCAGAGCCTGGACGCCATCAAGGTCATCACGGTGCGTACCACCGGCTTTGACGCGGCGCCCGCCACGGGTGGTTCGGCCACCGTGGAAAGCGTGGCGGCGGTGGCGGCCAGTGACAAAGCGGTTTTTGTTGGCAGCGAAATCGCCAAGAACGACCGTCCCGAGCTGACCGCCGCCAAGATCATCGTCTCGGGCGGCCGGGCCTTGGGGTCCCACGAGAAATTCATGGAAGTCATGACGCCGCTGGCCGACAAGCTCGGTGCCGCCATGGGCGCCTCGCGCGCCGCCGTGGACGCCGGCTACGCGCCCAACGACTGGCAAGTGGGCCAGACTGGCAAGATCGTGGCACCCCAGTTGTACATCGCCTGCGGTATCAGCGGTGCCATCCAGCACCTGGCCGGCATGAAGGATTCCAAGGTGATCGTCGCGATCAACAAGGACCCGGAAGCGCCGATCTTCTCGGTGGCCGACTATGGCCTGGAAGCGGATCTGTTCGTGGCCGTGCCCGAACTGATTGCCGCGCTGTAAGCCAACAAGAAAAAGGGCATCGCTTGCGATGCCCTTTTTTTTCGCGCCAAGGCTTGAAGCAGTGCTTGTGCGCCTTTTGCTTTCCCTTTTGGAGACTCGACATGAGCTACCTTGCCCCCCTCAAAGACATGCTGTTCAACATCAAGCATCTGGCTGACATTGAACAGATCGCGCAGTTGCCAGGCTTTGAAGATGCCGGTTTCGAGACCGCGCAAGCGGTGCTGGAAGAAGCGGCCAAGTTCAATGAGGGCGTGTTGAGCCCGCTGAACTGGGAGGGCGACAAAAACCCGTCGAGCTGGAAGGATGGCGTGGTCACGGCAACGCCCGGCTTCAAGGAAGCTTTCGAACAGTTTGCCCAAGGCGGCTGGCAAGGCCTGCAGCACCCGGTGGATTTTGGCGGCCAGGGTTTGCCCAAGACCATCGGCGCGGCGTGCGGCGAAATGCAGAACTCGGCCAACATGAGTTTTGCCCTGTGTCCGCTGCTGACCGACGGCGCCATTGAAGCGTTGTTGACGGCGGGTTCCGACGAGCTCAAGGCGACTTATCTCGAGAACCTGGTGAGCGGCAAATGGACTGGCACCATGAACCTGACCGAACCCCAGGCCGGCAGTGATCTGGCCGCCGTGCGCAGCCGCGCCGAGCCACAAGCGGATGGCAGCTACAAGGTGTTCGGCACCAAGATTTTCATCACCTGGGGCGAGCATGACATGGCCGAGAACATCGTCCATCTGGTGCTGGCCCGCGTCACTGGCGCGCCGGAAGGCGTCAAGGGCATCAGCCTGTTTGTGGTGCCCAAATTCCTGGTGAACCAGGACGGCTCACTGGGCGCGCGCAACGATGTGCATTGCGTCAGCATCGAGCACAAGATGGGCATCAAGGCCAGCCCGACCGCCGTGCTGCAGTTTGGCGACGGCATGGCGGCGAGCATTGCGAGCAGCGCCGGACCCGGCGCGGTGGGTTACCTGGTGGGCCAGGAAAACCGCGGCCTGGAATACATGTTCATCATGATGAACGCCGCCCGCTTTGGCGTCGGCGTGCAGGGCATTGCCATTGCCGAGCGTGCCTATCAAAAAGCGGTGAGCTTCGCCAAAGAGCGGGTGCAAAGCCGTCCGGTCGATGGCTCGCTGCCCAGCAGCGGCCCCATCATTCATCACCCGGATGTGAAGCGCATGCTCATGACCATGCGCGCCTACACCGAGGGCTGCCGGGCCATGGCCACCGTGGCGGCAGCGGCCTTCGATGCGGCCCATCACCACCCCGATGCTGCGACCGCCAAGCAGAACCAGACCTTCTATGAGTTCATGGTGCCGCTGATCAAGGGCTACAGCACCGAGATGAGTCTGGAGGTCACCTCGCTGGGCGTGCAAGTGCACGGCGGCATGGGCTTCATCGAAGAAACCGGCGCGGCGCAGTATTACCGCGACGCCAAGATTCTCACCATTTACGAAGGCACCACCGCCATCCAGGCCAATGACCTGGTCGGGCGCAAGACCGCGCGTGACGGTGGCCAGACCGCCAAAGCGATTGCGGCACAGATTGAAGCGACCGAAGGCATGCTGATCAAGAGCGGCAGCACTGACGCCCTGGCGGTGGTGAAGCGCCTGCAGGCGGCGCGCGAGGCCTTTGTCGAAGTGGTGAACTTCGTCGCTGCCAACACCAAGGCCCGCCCCAACGCCGTCTTTGCTGGCAGCGTGCCCTACCTGATGCTGGCCGGCAACCTGATGGCCGGTTGGCAGCTGGCCCGTGCCCTGCTGGTGGCGCAAGACCAGCTCGCACAAGGCGTCGATGCACCTTTCATGCAGGCCAAGATCATCACGGCACGCTTCTATGCCGACCACCTGCTGACCAAAGCGCCCGGTATGCGCGATGCCATCGTCGAAGGCGCTGACAGCGTGACTGCGCTGGCGCTGGAGGCATTTTGATGGTGTTTGATTTGCTATTTAATTAATAGCTGCTGTCGCATGATTGACAAGGGCTAGAGGCCAATTTGTTCAATAATTATCAGACTTTTCCGGAGACAACATGTCCAAGCTACCCGCGCCCCTGAACACACTGCCATTCCCCGTGATCGGCTCGCCGCTGTTCATCATCAGCAACCCCAAGCTGGTCATTGCCCAGTGCCTGGCCGGGGTTGTCGGCTCCATGCCCGCGCTCAACGCGCGCCCGGCCGAGCAGCTGGAAGAGTGGTTGATTGAAATCACCGAGGCGCTGGCCAGCTACAACCAGGCCAACCCGGACAAGCCAGCTGCGCCCTTTGCCATCAACCAGATCGTGCACAAGAGCAATGACCGGTTGGAACACGACATGGCGATGTGCGTCAAGTACAAGGTGCCGATCATCATCACCAGCCTGGGTGCGCGCGAAGACATCAACGCCGCCGCGCACTCGTATGGCGGCGTGGTGCTGCATGACGTCATCAACAACAAGCATGCGCGCAAGGCGATCGAGAAGGGCGCTGACGGCCTCATTGCCGTGGCGGCCGGGGCCGGCGGCCATGCCGGCGTCAAGAGCCCGTTTGCGCTGATCCAGGAAATTCGCCAGTGGTTTGACGGCCCCATCGCCTTGAGCGGTGCGATCTCCACCGGCGCCGCCGTGCTGGCGGCACAGGCCATGGGGGCTGATTTTGCCTACATTGGCTCCGCCTTCATCGCCACCGAAGAAGCGCGGGCGGCACAAGACTACAAACAGGCGATTGTCGATAGCAACTCGGACGATATCGTTTACAGCAACCTGTTTACCGGCGTGCATGGCAACTACCTGGCCCCGAGCATCCGCGCTGCGGGCCTGGACCCCGAGCACTTGCCGGAAAGCGACCCCAGCAAGATGAACTTTGGCGGCGACAAGTCCAAAGCCTGGAAAGACATCTGGGGCTGCGGCCAGGGCATTGGCACTATTACCAAGATTCAGAGCACGGCCGATTATGTGGCCCAGCTCAAGCGCGAGTACGCCCAGGCGCGGGAACGATTGCTGGCGATGAATTACGCCTGATTGGCCTGAAGCCCGCGTGAAATATATGAAAGATGCTATTTAAGTAATAGCGTTTGGCGCTGCAGGGAAGAGCGCTGCAACCTGCCCCGGCGTCCACGCTGCGTATTTCTGCATCACTTGCGCAAACGCCGGCGAGTTTTCAAAGCCAGCGAGCCAGGCCTGCAGCGCAGGCCACGGCTGGCTGGCAAACCACGCAGGGTCGGTGTGCGCAAATTGCCGCACAAACGGCGCCATGGCGGCATCTGCCAGGCCCTCGCGTTCGCTCGCCAAATGCGCCTGAGCGAGTAGGCGCTGGTTCAAACCACCCAGAAACAAGGCTCCGTGTGCCCGGTGAACGGCGCCATCGGCCAGACCGTGGCGGTTGGGGTATTTGTAGCGGTCCAGATGGAACTTGAACTCGCCGTCACATTGCGCCACCAGTTCCACTGCCTCTATCAAAGCGTCACCGTTCGCCGGCAGCCAGTGCAGCGGATCGCTGCGGCGCAAGGTCCACAGCATGATGTCCAGGCTTTGGTCCACGACCTGCCCATCGGGTAGCACCAATACCGGCACCGTCCCTTTGGCCGACGCTGCCAGCAAGGCTGCGGGCTTGTGGGTCAGCAGCACTTCGCGTAGCGCGCAGACCTGGCCACTGGCCGCCAGCGCCAGGCGCGCCCGCATGGCGTAAGGGCAGCGGCGAAAGGAATACAAGACCGGGTGGGGCGCTGGCGTCATGTGGTGGATGTCATGCCGGTCCCACTATGGCGCGGCAGGCCGTGGCAACCGCCCGCCAATTGGGGCCGGCTCCCCGCGCGCTTTGGCCAGTTCCCACTGGCGCTGGCGTTCGCGGGCGCTGTTTTTTTGCGTCTCAAGGGTGGTGGCGTGGCATTTGGGGCAGCTCACACCGGCCTCAAACAGCGGCGACGCCAGGTCGGCGTCAACCAGCGGTTGCCGGCAGGCCCGGCACAGGCCATGGCGCCCCGGCACCAGACCGTGGCCCACCGACACCCGTTCGTCAAAGACAAAACACTGGCCCTGCCACAGGCTCTGCGCCTCGGGCACCGTCTCCAGGTATTTCAGGATGCCGCCCTCCAAGTGATAGACCTCGTCAAAACCTTGCGCGCGTAGCAGGGCCGTTGACTTTTCACAGCGGATGCCACCGGTGCAAAACATTGCAACCTTGGGTTTTTTGCCGCTGGCCGGATTCAAGGCCGGCGCCTGTGCGACCCACTCGGGCAGTTTGGCAAAGCTCTTGATGTCCGGGTCCAGCGCCCCGGCGAAGGTACCAATGCCGACCTCGTAGTCGTTACGCGTATCCACCACCACCACATCGGGGTCGGAAATTAGCGCGTTCCAGTCTTGCGGCTTGACATAGGTGCCTGCCATCCGGGTCGGGCTGATGCCGGGCACCCCCATGGTGACGATCTCGCGCTTGAGCCGCACCTTCATCCGGTAAAACGGTGATTTGGTTGACCACGCCTCCTTGTGTTGCAGGTCCGCCAGCCGCGGGTCACGCCGAAGGTAGGCCAGCACGGCATGCACGCCCGCCGCTGGCCCGGCAATCGTGCTGTTGATGCCCTCGGTCGCCAGCAAAATGATGCCCTTGACGTCGTTGGCTTCGCAACAGGCGAGCAGCGGTGCTTTGAGTTCCGCGAAGTCGGGTAACTCGACGAATTTGTAAAACGCGGCGGTCAGGAATTCAGTCATTGGGGGCTTTGAATCGATTGAGAATTTCTTGCGTGTGTGGCTTTGGGTATTTATACTGTTGTTTTGTACAGTTGTAAATAGCAGTCATGAAGCCCGGTAAAGCTCCCTCGCACTTCGCTCGCCTATTGAGGCAGGGTCGTGATCTGCCTCGGTGCCTGAACTATAGCCTGCGCGTGGCGTTGACGGCTACCGTGTGCCATGGGTGACGTAATCATTCCCATCCATGCCATCCATGCCATCAAGGGCCGCGGTGCCGCCACGCGCCTGGCGCATCGATTCGAATCGGTCGAGCGCGATGCGTTTGATGATGGCTGGGGCACGCTGCAGGAATCCACGCCGGATGGGCCGCTGCCCCTGGCGACCGAGGTCACGCTGGAAGACGCCAAAAGCGCCATCAGCCGCAACGACTCGCCCGACATTCACTTTGACTACGGGCTCAATCCGTACCGGGGTTGCGAGCATGGTTGTGTGTATTGCTACGCGCGGCCGACGCACAGTTATCTGAATCTCTCGCCCGGTCTGGACTTCGAAACCAAAATCATCGCCAAGTGCAATCTGGCTGCCGTGCTGGCGCGCGAGTTGAGTGCACGTAGCTACGTGCCCAAACAAATCGTCATTGGCTCGGTCACCGATGCCTATCAGCCGCTGGAGCGCGAGCTGCGCATCACCCGCAGCGTGCTGGAAGTTCTGCATCGTTGCCATCACCCCCTGGCGCTGGTCACCAAAGGCAGTGGCGTCGAGCGTGATCTGGACTTGTTGGCGCCGATGGCCGTGCGCAAGCTGGCGGCGGTTTACGTCACCATCACCACGCTGGATGGCGAGCTGGCCCGCAAGCTGGAGCCACGCGCTGCGGCACCGCACCGGCGTTTGCGCATCATCCGCACTTTGGCGGCGGCGGGTGTGCCGGTGGGTGTGAGTGTGGCGCCGCAAATCCCCTTCATCAATGACGACATGGAGCAGGTGCTGACGGCCGCGTACGAAGCCGGTGCACGCAGCGCCTTCTACACGGTGCTGCGCCTGCCCTGGGAGCTGAATTCCTTGTTTCAGGAATGGTTGGCCTTGCACTACCCGCAGCGCGCCGCGCGGGTGATGGCGCGCATTCAGGAGATGCGTGGCGGCAAGGACTACGACAGCAACTTTGCCACGCGCATGAAAGGCCACGGGCTGTGGGCAGATTTGATTCGGCAGCGGTTTGAAAAAACCTGTGCCAGGCTGGGCATGAACCGGGAACGGGTGGAGCTGGATATAAGTCAGTTTCGCAGCTCACTTTTGACCGGGCAGGCGAACCTGTTTTAACCCGACTCAGGTAGGCCAGGTCGAACCATGTTCCGGCACCATCGCACGCCAGCCCAACTCATGCTGGATGCGCTTGCGCAGTTCATCAGCGGGCCCCATTTCACCATGCACCACATAGACCTGGTCGGGCGCTTGGGGCATGGTGCGCAGCCACGCCAGTATCTGCTTGGCATCGGCGTGTGCGGAGGCCGACTGCAATTGCACAACTTCGGCGTTGACCGCCACATCCTGCCCATGGATACGCACGGATTTGGCGCCACTGGCCAGCGTGGCGCCGCGGGTGCCGGGGGCCTGGAAGCCGGTCAGGATGATCATGTTGCGGTGACTGCCGGCGTGGTGAGCGAGGTGATGCAAGACGCGCCCGCCGGTGGCCATGCCGCTGGCTGACAGAATCACCATGGGGCCTTGCCGCTGCGCCAGCGCACGGGACTCGTCGACGCTGCTGACCATGGTGGCCGAGCGCGTCAGCGCGTGGGCATCCATGCTGCTGAGCCGATGTTCCCCCATGTGATGGTCAAATAAATGGGTGGTGCTCACCGCCATCGGACTGTCCAGAAAAATGGGCAGCGAATTGGGGATGACACCCTGCAACTTGAGCAGGTGAATGGCATGCAGCAGGGCTTGCGCCCGGCCTACCGCAAACACCGGGATGACCGCGACACCGCCGCGCTTGACCAGTTTGTGCAGCTCCGGCGCCAACTCAGCGACAACGTCCTCTTTGGGGTGTTCGCGATCGCCGTAGGTAGATTCGATCAATACCGTGTCGGCTGCCGGGGCGTCTGCAGGCGGATTCATGATGAGGTCATCGGTCCGACCCAGATCACCGGAGAACAGAATGCGTCGTCCAGCCACCTCCAGCAACACACTGGCCGCACCCAGGATGTGCCCGGCTGGGGAGAAGGTGGCCCGCCAGCCTGGGAGGGGTGCAAAGCTTTTGTCAAAGTCAACCGTCTTCAACAGGGGCAGACAATCCAGCGCGTCCTGGCGGGTGTACAAGGGCAGCGCCGGCGTGTGTTTGGAGAAGCCATGCCGGTTGGCAAACTCTGCATCCTCTTCCTGGATGTGACCGCTGTCCGGCAGCAGGATGCCGCACAGGTCGCGCGTGCCACTGGTAGCGTACGCATGGCCCGTGAAGCCCTGTTTGGCCAGCAGGGGCAGGTAGCCACTGTGGTCCAGATGGGCGTGGGTCAGCACCACCGCATCCACCTGGTCTGGTGCAATGGGCAAGGGGTTCCAATTGCGCAGGCGCAGCAGTTTGTAGCCCTGAAACAGGCCGCAGTCCACCAGCAGGCATTCGCTACCGTGCCGCACCAGATATTTGGAGCCGGTGACGGTGCCTGTGCCGCCCAGAAAAGTAATGTTGACACTCATGCGGATAGCTCCCGATTGGTTGATGTCATGGCGCCACTAGGCAAAAAAAATGCCGCGAAGTAATGTACATACTTCGCGGCATTCATTGGGCACCAGTTTTCCTGACGCTACGTGAGCTGCGTCAACTGAAAAAGCTTTTCAAGCGGTTGGTCCAGCTATCGCCACTGGGTGAATGCTTGCTGCCGCCTTTTTTGAGCGACTCGTCGAGCTCGCGCAACAGCTTGCGCTGATGTTCGCTCAGTTTGACCGGCGTCTCCACCGTAATGTGGCAGTAGAGGTCGCCGGGATAGCTGGCGCGCACACCCTTGATGCCTTTGCCACGCAGCCGGAATTGCTTGCCGGTTTGCGTGCCTTCAGGGATGTCAATGGCGGCCTTGCCGGCCAGCGTCGGCACATCAATTTCGCCGCCCAAGGCGGCCGTGACGATGCTGATGGGCACCGAGCAATGGATGTCGTCACCGTCCCGCTCAAAAATGTCGTGCTTTTTGAGACGAATTTCGATGTACAGGTCACCGGCCGGGCCACCGTTGGTGCCCGGCTCGCCGTTGCCGGCGCTGCGAATGCGCATGCCACCGTCAATGCCGGCCGGAATTTTGACTTCCAGTGTTTTTTGCTTCTTGATCTTGCCTTGCCCATGACATGCCGTACAGGGCTCGGGAATCACCTTGCCGGTGCCATGGCAAGTCGGACAGGTTTGCTGCACACTGAAAAAACCCTGGCGCATCTGCACCGAACCCGTGCCCGTGCAGGTGCCACAGGTCTTGGCCTGGGTGCCAGGTTTGGCGCCGCTGCCGTGGCATATGTCGCACGCATCCCAGCTGGGGATGCGGATCTGGGCCTCTTTGCCGCGGGCGGCCTCTTCCAGCGTGACCTCCATCGCATAACTCAGGTCGCTGCCACGGAATACCTGCCGTCCCGCGCCGGCGCGTCCGCGCTGCTGCTGGCCAAACATGTCGCCAAAAATATCGCCAAAGGCCTCGGCAAATCCGCCGTAACCTTCACCGCCTGGCCCGCCAGCGCCCCGCATATTGGGGTCAACACCGGCGAAACCGTGCTGGTCGTAAGCCGCGCGCTTTTGCGGGTCCGACAGCATTTCGTAGGCTTCCTTGGACTCTTTGAATTTCTCCTCGGCCGCCTTGGAGCCGTCGCCCTGATTCCGGTCAGGGTGATGCTTCATCGCGTGTTTGCGATATGCCTTTTTGATGTCTTCGTCCGAGGCGTTCTTGGGAACGCCCAGGACTTCGTAGTAGTCTCTTTTAGCCATTTTCTTTCAGTGCCTGGTTTCAATACAAACGCCGCGTTGAACATTTGAGGTGTTCAACGCGGCGCGTATCAACAGTGTTCAGCGCGAGTGCTTAACCTTTTTTGACTTCTTTCACTTCCGCGTCAACGATGTTGTCGTCTTCGGCCTGTGTGGAGGCGCCCTGTGCGCCGGCTGCACCGGCATCGCCACCAGCCGCTCCTTCAGCCGCCTGCTTGGCTTGCTGGTCGGCATACATCTTCTCGCCCAGCTTCTGGCTGACGGTCATCAAGGCGGTGCTCTTTTCGTCAATGTGCGCCTTGTCCTCGCCTTTGAGGGCTTCTTCCAGATGCTTGATCGCTTCTTCGATTTTTTCCTTCTCACCCGCTTCGAGCTTGTCGCCGTATTCGGTCAGGCTCTTCTTCACGCTGTGCAAACTGGCATCAGCCTGGTTCCTGGCCTGCACCAGCTCAAGTTTCTTCTTGTCGTCAGCGGAGTTGAGTTCGGCATCTTTCACCATTTGCTGAATCTCTGCTTCGGTCAAGCCGGAATTGGCCTTGATGGTGATCTTGTTCTCTTTGCCCGTGCCTTTGTCCTTGGCACCCACGTGCAGGATGCCATTGGCGTCGATGTCAAACGACACTTCAATTTGTGGTGTGCCGCGGGCGGATGGCGGAATGCCTTCCAGGTTGAACTCGCCCAGCATCTTGTTGCCGGCGGCGATTTCGCGCTCACCCTGGAATACCTTGATGGTCACGGCCGGCTGGTTGTCATCGGCCGTGGAGAAGGTCTGCGCAAACTTGGTCGGAATCGTGGTGTTTTTGGTGATCATTTTGGTCATGACACCGCCCAGCGTTTCAATGCCCAGGCTCAACGGCGTCACGTCGAGCAACAACACGTCCTTGCGGTCACCAGACAACACCTGGCCCTGGATGGCGGCACCAACCGCGACAGCCTCGTCCGGGTTCACATCCTTGCGTGGCTCCTTGCCAAACAATTCCTTGACCTTTTCCTGTACTTTGGGCATACGCGTCATGCCGCCGACCAGAATCACGTCGTCGATATCGGCCACGTTGACACCAGCATCCTTGATGGCGGTGCGGCAAGGCGCAATGGTGCGCTCGATCAACTCTTCCACCAGGGATTCGAGCTTGGCACGCGTCAGTTTGACACTCAGGTGTTTCGGGCCGGACGCATCTGCCGTCACGTAGGGCAGGTTGATGTCAGTCTGCGCACTGCTGGAGAGCTCAATCTTGGCTTTCTCGGCGGCTTCTTTCAGGCGTTGCAGGGCCAGCACGTCTTTGCCCAGATCGACGCCTTGCTCTTTCTTGAACTCGGCAATGATGAAGTCAATGATGCGCTGATCGAAGTCTTCGCCACCCAGGAAGGTGTCGCCGTTGGTGGACAGCACTTCGAATTGTTTTTCGCCATCGACGTCGGCGATCTCGATGATGGACACGTCAAACGTGCCGCCACCCAAGTCATAAACGGCGATTTTGCGGTCACCCTTGTGGGTTTTGTCCAAGCCGAAGGCCAAGGCCGCAGCGGTGGGTTCGTTGATGATGCGCTTGACATCCAGGCCGGCAATGCGACCCGCATCTTTGGTAGCCTGGCGCTGGGCGTCGTTGAAATAGGCCGGCACCGTGATGACGGCTTCGGTCACTTCTTCGCCCAGATAGTCTTCGGCTGTCTTCTTCATCTTGCGCAGCACGTCGGCGCTGACCTGCTGCGGTGCCATCCGGTTGCCACGTACTTCTACCCAGGCGTCGCCATTGTCAGCGGCGGCAATCTTATAGGGCATCAGATCGATATCTTTCTGGACTTCTTTCTCGGCGAACTTGCGACCAATCAGGCGCTTCACCGCGTACAGCGTGTTCTTCGGGTTGGTGACAGCCTGGCGCTTGGCCGATGCGCCGACCAGCACTTCGCCATTTTCCAGATAGGCAATGATGGACGGCGTGGTGCGCGCACCTTCAGAGTTCTCGATCACCTTGGGCGTGTTGCCCTCCATGATGGCCACGCAGCTGTTGGTCGTGCCCAGATCGATACCGATAATTCTTCCCATGATCTACTCCAGTTTTTAGATGTTTTTAACTTGCGGATAACTTGAAAAGTTTCAAGTTGCGATAGTGATTATTTCGGTGCGGCGACTGTGACGAGCGCCGGACGCAGCGTGCGGTCGGCAATGGAATAGCCTTTTTGCAGCACCGTGACCACCGTGTTGGCTTCAAATTCTGATGGCACCACGCTGATCGCCTGATGCTGATGTGGATCGAATTTGGTGCCGGCTGGCGGATTGATGGCAAGCACCTTGTTACGCTCCAGCGCTGCGAGCAACTGACGCAGTGTGGCCTGGGCACCTTCGCGAATTTGCTCAGCGCTTGCGTCCTTGATGATCAGGCCGGCTTCCAGGCTGTCCGCTACGGGCAGCAGGCTTTCGGCGAAGCCTTCCACGGCGAATTTGCGGGCCTTCGAGATCTCTTCCTCAGCGCGACGACGGGCGTTGTCAGCCTCGGCCTTGGCGCGAAGAAACTGGTCGGCAAGATCGGCGCTTTTGGCCTGCAATTCAGCCAGATCGGCCTGCGCCCGTGACAAGGCATCGGACTCGTGGGCGGACTGGGCGGCGACCATTTCTTCCGTGCTTTGGTAGCCGGCGGGCATTGGATTAGGTTGGTTTGGATTGGTTTCAGACATGCTATTGAGCCAAATTTGAAGTACTACGCCCTCGAAATGGGGACGGATGCAGGCAATTCAAGAGCGCAACAAGAGCGCCCGAATGCAATGTCGGGCGACCGGTTACGCATATTGCGTTGGAAAAGCTCAGCTGGACACGCCCAGCAGTTCGACGTCAAACTTCAGCGTGGCGTTGGGTGGAATCACACCGCCGGCGCCGCGTGCGCCATAGCCCAGTGCCGCTGGAATGATGAGGGTGCGCGCGCCGCCGACCTTCATGCCCGCCACGCCTTCGTCCCAGCCGCGAATGACCATGCCGGCGCCAAGTGAGAAGACAAATGGGTCGCTGCGGTCCTTGCTGGAATCAAACTTGGCACCCTGAACGCCGTCGTTGTAGAGCCAGCCGGTGTAATGGACAGTGACACTTTGGCCCTTGGTTGCTTCGGCGCCAGTGCCGGCCACAGAGTCTTCATATTGCAGGCCGGAGGGAGTGGTAGTCATGTTGCAATCCTTGTATGCTATTAAATAGATAGCTGGGTGTGCTTGTTTGATAAGGGCCGCACCCAGAAAACCTGAAATTATGCCAGCAGACCCTGACATCCTTTATGTGTTGAGGGTGCCGAAGTCTGAGCGGTGGCTTGAAAATTGTCGTCAAAAAAGACAGGCCTAAGCGGTCTCTTCTGAACACCGAACCCTGCCCGCGCAGCACGCCGTGATGGCGTGGGATTGACGGGTGTTTAAACGGTTTTCTTGGCTTGACCGGCTACCCATTTAGTGGCAAATGCGGACAGATCCCCCAGCCGCTTGAGCAGGTCCGCGCCCACCGCCGTTACAACATAGCCGTCGTTGCCATGGGTAACAAGACCTGCTTCGCGTAATTCCTTGATACGCGTGTTCAGGGTATTGGGGGTAATGCCGCCAACGCTGTCCTGCAACAGCCGAAAGGTCTGGGCGTGGCCATCCTTCAAGGCCCACAGCACGCGGATGGCGTAGCGGGACTCCAGCAGACCCAGCAATTGACCGATGGCGGCATTTTCTTTGGAACTCATTAAACGGCTCTCCTCAAAGCGTTGGTTGAACGCCGGGTTGTTGTAACTTGGACGCGGCATCAGCCTCTATGAGCCTCAGACACCTGCAGTTTTCCGGCGCGACCGGAAACTATAGCCGAGATTGCAGACTGCTACAAGTTTCATAGCTGTCTGGGCGCGTAATACTTGTCAAAAATGGAGAAAATTGGGCTGTGGGGGCATCCCGGCGCGCTACTTGTAGATCTTTTTCAGCAATTGCATCAAGGTCCTGCGCTCTGCGGCACTCAAGCGAGCGGTGGTCTCTACTTCGAGCTGGGCAGCAGTAATTTCGGCATCCCGCATCATTTTTTGCCCTGTGGGCGTCGGGTGCAGCCCCATGGCCCTGCCATCATGCGGATGGGGACGCCGGGTAATCAGCGCTCTTTTTTCCATCGCATTCACCATGCCGACCAGGTTGGGCGCCAGAATGCCCAAGGTCGTACACAACTGGCGTGAGGTGATGCCGGGGTTGTGCGTAACGAGTGACAACACAGAGAAGTCAACCGGTCGCAAATCGTAGATGGCCATGCGCTGCAGAAACACCTCAATGACCACCAGCGCGGCGCGACGTGAGTTGTAACCCACCAGGCTTTCAAGGTAGCTGGTGTCAACTTTTTCGACAAAAGGGGTCAGGGTCTTGGCGTCCATGGCGTTCAGCACTGAGAGGCTGGGAGCCGCCCCATATCATTCAAGCGTGCCTTGACGATCTGCATACGCATGTCGAATTCGGGCAGAACCCAGTGGCGCATGGCACTGGCGGGTTCAGTCCAGCGTGCCGGATTGGCGGGTGCGGCTTCCGACGTTGCATTGCTGATTTGCAGCCACGCCCAGGCCAACAGGGTGAGTGCCAGTGCGCGAAGGTAATCATCCGCCACCCAATAGGGAAGTTCCTGATCTGCCTTGCTCGCCTCGATCAGGGCGCTGGTGAGTTGTCCAAGCTGCGCCACCTGGCGCATAAATTGGGCGTGTGCAGCAACACCATGGTCGAGTCCCTCACACAACGATTGCAACAGGGCGGACAAGTCCGCGCCGCCGTCCGGTATCACTTTGCGAAGCAGCAGGTCAATGGCCTGGATTTCGTTGGTGCCTTCGTAAATCATGGTCACCCGCGAGTCCCGCACGATTTGCTCGATACCCCATTCGCGCACATAGCCATGCCCACCAAACACCTGCAGGCAATCGCTGCTGCCATGGAAAGCCTGGGCGGTCCAGGCCGCTTTGAGCACCGGTGTGACCAGACTGTTCCAGCGCTGCGCGCTGTGCCGCCGCTCGGCATCGGGGTGATGCCGGGCCATGTCGAGTTCGATGGCGGTGCGGTAGGCGAGCACGCGGCCCCCGTCGATCCAGGCACGCTGCGTGGCCAAGATGCGCCGCATCGCCGGATGCTCGGCGATCGGGTCGGGCGTGCTGCTCATCTTCTGCTTGGGAGCACGCATTTGCCGGCGTTCTTTGGCGTAGGCGTCGGCCTTTTGCCAGGCGGCCTCCAGCAGGCCAATGCCCTGCAGACCCACATGCAAGCGGGCGGCGTTCATCATCACAAACATGGCGTTGAGTCCGCGCTGGGGCTCGCCAATCATCCAGCTCGTGGCCTCGTCGAAACGCATGACACAGGTGGGACTGCCGTGCAGACCCATTTTTTCTTCGATGCGTTCGCAATGAATGGCGTTGGGCGTGCCATCGGGCATCACCTTGGGCGCCAGGAACAGCGACAGGCCTTTGGGTCCGGCGGGTGCCTCTGGCAGACGCGCGAGCACCAGATGAACAATGTTGTCGCTCAGGTCGTGTTCACCGCCCGAGATGAATATTTTGGTGCCACTGATGCGGTAGCTGCCGTCGGGCTGGGGTAGCGCCCGGGTTCGCACCAGACCCAAGTCGCTGCCCGCATGCGGTTCGGTCAGGCACATGGTGGCGAGCCATTCGCCGCTAGCGACTTTTTCCAGATAGCCAGCTTTCAGCGCGTCGGAGCCATGGTGCTTGATGCACTCATAGGCACCATGCAACAGGCCGGGTGCCATGGTCCAGCCGTGGTTGGCCGCACTGAGCATTTCATACAGTACGGCTTCGAGTACTGCGGGCAGACCCTGGCCGCCGTCTTCTGGCGCACACGCCAGCGCGGGCCAGCCCGCACGCCAGAAGGCCTGGTAGGCATCATGGAACCCGGGTGGCGTCATGACCTGGCCGTCGATAAATTTGCAGCCGATCGCGTCACCCACAGTTTGAAGGGGCGCGACTTGACTGGCGATAAATTTGCCAGCCTCGTCGATGACCTGGCGCATCAGCTCGGCATCGGTGTCTGCGAAGGATGACAACGCCTGCAGTTGCACCGGGGCTTGGAGCACCTGGTGAAGAATGAAGTGGATGTCTTCCAGAGGTGGCAGGTAATTCATGGACATGCGTCTTGCTGGCAGTTGAAGCTGGCTGCTTGCTTGATGTCACGCATCAGCCAGTTTTTTGCGGGCCACCCCCAGATAAGTGTCGATCACCCGCGGGTCGGTGGCCAGCTCGGACGCCGGTCCCTGCAAGGCGATTTCACCCATTTCCAGGACATAGGCGTAGTCGGCCGTTTCCAGGGCCGCTCTCGCGTTTTGCTCCACCAGCAGGGTGGTCACGCCGGTCTTGCGCAAGGCGTCAATCGTGCGGAAGATTTCCTTCACGATCAGCGGCGCCAGACCCAGACTGGGTTCGTCCAGCATCAGCAGGGACGGGCGTGACATCAGCGCACGGCCGACCGCCAGCATCTGTCGCTCGCCACCGGACAAGGTGCCGGCTTCCTGCGTGCGGCGCTCCTTGAGGCGTGGAAAAAGCTCAAACACTACATCCATCTGCTCGCGCCATTGCTTGTTGTGAAGCCTGACCTGGCGATACGCGCCCAGCACCAGATTGTCTTCAACCGACATGCTGCCGAACAGCTCGCGCCGTTCCGGCACCAGGGCAATGCCCAGCATCACACGTTCTTCGAGTGGCAGACTGGCGATGGATTCGCCGGCATATTCAATGGTGCCCGTGGACGGCAACACGCCCATCAAGGCATTCAGCAGGGTTGACTTGCCGGCCCCGTTGGGTCCGATGACGGTGACGATGCTGCCGGGGGCCGCTTCGAGGTTGATGCCGCGCAGCACTTCGGCTTTGCCGTAGCCTGCGTGAAGTCCCTGCACTTTGAGGATGGGTACTGACATGAACGTGACTTTCTCAGTGCTCGGTGCCGAGGTAGGCCGCGCGTACCTCGGGGCTGGCCTGAATTTCCTCCGGCGTGCCCTCGATCAGGCGGGTGCCGAATTCCATGACGACAATGCGGTCGGTGACTTGCATGACCAGATCCATATCGTGCTCGACCAGCAAAATACTCAAGCCCTCGGACTTAAGCTGGCGCAGGACATCGGCCAGCGCCTGCTTTTCCTTGTGGCGCAAGCCGGCGGCGGGTTCGTCCAGCAGCAACAGGGCCGGGTCGTTGCACAGGGCGCGCGCAATCTCCAGCAAGCGCTGCGGACCCATGGCGAGGTTGCCCGCCAGGTCATGCAGGTACTCGCCCATCCCGACGCGCCGGAGTTGAAACTCGGCTTCACGGAAAAGGCTTTGCTCTTCGGTGCGGTCCAGGTGCAGCATGGCGGAAACCGCCCCCCGCTTGCCGCGCAGGTGGGCGCCCAGGGCCACGTTTTCCAGCACCGTCATGTCGGCGATCATCTTGACGTGCTGGAAGGTGCGCGAAATGCCCCGTTTGGCGATTTCGCGCGATGCCAGGCCACTGATGTCTTCGCCCCGGAAGGTGATGCTTCCGCTGGTGAGCCCCAACACGCCGGTGATCAGGTTGAAGGTGGTGGATTTCCCGGCGCCGTTGGGTCCGATCAAGCCCACAATCTGGCCTGCCTGCACGGTGAAGTTGATGTTGTTAACCGCGACGAGTCCACCGAATTCCTTGCGGATATCGGTGGCCTGCAGCACCACTTCGCCTGGCGCAGGTTTGCTCCGATGGGGCAGGGCGGACGCATTTTGCCAATCGACCTTGCGCGGAGGTTTGGGGAGCTTGCGGTCGACAAACGCCCAGATGCCTTCAGGCGCGTACTTCAGGGTGAGCACCAGCAACACGCCGAAAACGATGATTTCATAGCTGCCACTGGTGCCGATGAGCTTGGGCAACAGCACCTGCAACTGGTCCGCCAGCAGTTTGGTGATGGTCACGCCGGTGATGGCGCCCCACACATGCCCGGCGCCACCCAATACCGCCATGAACAGGTATTCGATGCCGACGTGCACGCCGAACGGGGAGGGGTTCACGGCGCGCTGAAAATGCGCATACAGCCAGCCCGACAAGCTGGCCAGCAAGGCCGAGATCAGGAAGATGCCAATCTTGAACCTCAGGGTGTCAATGCCCATGGACTCGGCCATTTGCGAGCCGGTTTTGAGCGAGCGTATGGCCCGGCCGACGCGGGAATCCAGCAGGTGGATCATGGCCAGCGTGCCCAGCAACACGAGGGCCCAGGTCATGACAAAGAATACGCGACCGTGCCCCAGATCCCAGCCGAACAGCGACAGGCCAGTGACATCCAGAATGCCGTCGTATTTGCCCAGCGCTTCCAGATTGCCCATGATGTAGTACAGCGACAGCCCCCAGGCCAGGGTGGCCAGCGGCAGGTAGTGGCCTGACATGCGCAACGTGATCCAGCCCAGAACGATGGCGCACACGGCGGTCAGTGCCAGACCAACGAAAAGCGTGAGCCAGGGCGAGAGCCCGGCATGCACGGTGAGGTAGGCGGACGTATAGGCACCGATGCCGACAAACGCTGCCTGGCCGAATGACGTCAGTCCACCCACACCGGTCAGGAGAATCAGCCCCAGCACCGCCAGGCTGGAGATACCGATGTAATTGAGCTGGGTGATCCAGAATTCAGGAACCGGCAGCACGGCGATCAGCACAATGCTGGTGATCAGCCCCAGCCACCCTATTTGTCGCAAGCTCATGTCAGTGCTCCTCGTCTGAATGGCCGGCCTTCAGCGAGCGCCAAAATAGCACGGGCAAGATCAGGGTGAACACAATGACTTCCTTGAATGAACTGGCCCAGAACGAACCAAAAGCTTCAATCACGCCGACCAGCAGGGCGCCCAGGGCCGCGCCGGGATAGCTGACCAGACCGCCGATGACGGCGGCGACAAAGCCTTTCAGACCAATCAGAAAACCTGAATCAAAAAATACCGTGGTGGTTGGGCCAATTAACAAGCCGGACAGCGCGCCGATGAGCGCGGCCATGGCCAGCGTGAGCTGACCCGCTGCCTGGGAGGAAATGCCCATGAGCCGTGCGCCCAGGCGATTCACCGCCGTGGCGCGCAGGGCTTTGCCATACAAGGAGCGCTCAAAGAAGAGCCAGAGCAACACGATCAGCGCGGTAGAGGTCAATGCAATGATGATGGCTTGCCCCGAAAGATTGACGGCGCCCAGACTGAATCGGGCGTCCCAGAATGGCGGGTTGCGAAACCCTTCAGCGCCAAAGAACAGCAGACCCAGACCGGTGAGTGCGAAGTGCACGCCGACCGACACAATCAACAGCACCAGCGAGGTCGCATCTGCCAGCGACTGATAGGCCAGCCGGTACACGAGAGGTCCGAAACAGGTCACGATACAGACGGACAAGGCCGCCTGCACCAGCAACGAGAACTGCTGTGGCGCGGCCCAGATGGTGACCAGGGCAATGACAACGGGAAAGGTCAATACCTTGAGACCCGCCACCGTGGCGGCAGCGACTGACCGGCGTCTTTTCCAGGTCTGAAAAGACTCGGCCAGGGCAGCCAGACCGGCCAGCAGAAGCAGCAGCCAGATGGTGCCCGGTACTTTGCCGGTTTGCAAAATGGCCAGGGTGAGCGCGCCGTAGGTGACGAACTCCCCCTGGGGGATGAAGATGACGCGGGTAACCGCAAACACCAACACGGTTGCCAGACCCAGCAGCGCGTAAATCGCGCCATTGGTCAGTCCATCGACCAGCAGGATACTGGCAATTGAAAAATCCATGCTTATTGCAGCTTCCAGTCGCCGTTGGTGATGCGCATGATCACGCCGGTGTCATCGGTGTAGCCTGCATGGTTGGTGGCGGTGTAGTTCACGGTGCCGTGGAACAGCGGAATCGGGCCGGCATTTTCCAGTGCGGCTTTGAGGGCACCCCGGAACTCCTTGGTGCCGGGCTTGGCGGTTTTCAGTGCAATCGGAATAATTTTCTGCAGGACCACCGAAGCATCGTACGCATGTGCCGCGAACGGGTTGCGGCTGTTGACGCCATAGACCTTTTCCCAGGCTTCCACGTGGGCCATGGCCACCTTTTTACTGGGGTGGTTGGCGGGCAGTTGCTCAGCCACCAAACCGGGGCCGGCCACCACGAAAGCACCTTCGACATCCTTGCCACCGACGCGCATCAGGTCGCGCGATGCCGCACCATGGGTCTGGTAGATTTTGCCCTTGTAGCCACGCTCAATCAGGGCCTTGTGGGGCATTGCGGCACCGCTGCCGGAGGCCACAATCAAAATCGCATCGGGCGCACCGGCCGTGACCTTGAGCGCCTGACCGGTGACGCTGGTGTCGGTGCGGGCGAAACGCTCTTCCGACACAAACTTGAGATCGGTGCCGGCCATTTTGATCTTCATGTCGCGCAGGAAGAGTTCACCGAACGCGTCCGCATAGCCCAGAAAGCCCACCGATTTAACGCCTTGCTTTTTCATGTGCGCGACGATCGCGTGTGACATCACCAGCGTGGACTGGGGCATGTTGTAAGACCACGGTGCCTTGTTGGTGGAGACATCGATCGGCGCAAAGGTGATGTGCATGGTGCCGGTTTCCGACGCGACAGCGGCGACCGCGTTGGCCGGTGGCGTGGCCGCAGAGCCCATCAGGATATCGACCTTCTCGTCGGTGACGAAGCGGCGTGCATTCTTGGTGGCGTTGGACGGATCCGTCGCGTCGTCAAGAATAATCACATTGAGCTTTTGGCCGCCAATGCTGGTGGGCCACATGGCCATGGCATTTTTGATGGGGATGCCCAGGGCCGACGTCGGACCGGTGAGCGGCAGGCTCACGCCGATGGTGATGTCCGCCAGTGCGGATGTTGCGGCCAGTGCGGCCACGGCCAGGGTGACCAGGGATTTGGAATATTTCATTTGCGTGTCTCCGTTGGTGAGTAAAACTTCTGATGTATTAAAAATCAACTGTCTGCAGGGCTATGCGGGTTGAAGGATGTGGCTCAGTGTGCCATCGTGCAGGGCATTGACCAGGGCTTCGCGGTGCTTGAGCACGGCGCGCTGGTTGATGGAGCCCTTGTCGGTGACTTCTCCCTTGTCGATGGAAGGGGGTTCGGCCATCAGGATGGCACGAGCCACGCGGTTGGCGCTGCCGCTGGCGGTTTCATTCAACTGGTTGATGACCTTCTGGAAGTGCGCCATCACAGCGGGGCTGTGCAGCACCTCGGTCATTGAGGCGCTGGCGTCGAGCCCGCTCAAGGCGCGCACGGCCCCCGTCGGGAAGATCATGGCGCCGACTTCCTTGAGGTTGATGCCGGTCAGCACCACATCTTGAACATAGGGCGCACCAGCCGCGATGATCTTGGCGCGCATCGGTCCGACACTGACGAAGGTGCCGGTGGCGAGCTTGAAGTCTTCGGCAATGCGGCCGTCGAACTTGAAGCCCTTGTGAATGTCTTGCTCATCAATCCATTTGACGGCATCGCCAGTTTTGAAGAAGCCTTCATCGTCAAACGCTTCGCTCGTGGCTTCGGGTGCACGCCAATAGCCGGGCGTTACATTCGGTCCCTTGTACCGCACTTCGACCTTGCCCTCCATGGGCACCAGTTTGAGTTCCATATCGACGGTGGGAACGCCCAGGTCACCGGCCTTCACATTGTGGCTGCTGACAAAAATCGCGAACGGACCGGATTCCGTCATGCCCAGGCCGGTGCCCATGACGATGCGTTCGCCAATCTCGGCTTCCTGCGTTTTATGCAGGCTGTCCCAGATCGGCTGGGCCAAGCCGGCACCCGAATAAAAAAACATCTTCACGCGCGACAGCAGCGTCTTGCGCAACTGGGCATCGCTTTCCATGGCGTGGGCAATGACCTCGAAGCCGGTCGGCACATTGAAGTACACCGTGGGTCCAATCTCACGCAGGTTCCTCAGTGTCTCGCCCATCAGCGCGGGGGTAGGCTTGCCATCGTCGATATAGAGTGTGCCGCCGTTGTAAAGCGTGAGGCCGAAGTTGTGGTTGCCGCCAAAGGTGTGGTTCCAGGGCAGCCAGTCCACCAGCACCGGCGGCTCCTCGGCCAGCACCGGCATCGACTGGCACATCTGCTGCTGGTTGGCACACCACATGCGCTGGGTGTTGATGACGGCCTTGGGCATTTTGGTGGAACCCGAGGTGAAGAGGAATTTGACGATGCTATCCGGCCCGGTCGCCTGCATGGCAGCGTCCACCGCAGCCGTGGCAGCGGTCTTCAACAGGGCATCGAATCGGGTGATGGCCCTTGTTGCGAGGGCGTCAGAAGCTCCTGAATTAATAGCAACTTCAACATCGGGTCCGACCGTGGCCGCAATCGCCTTGCCATAACGCGTGGCATCGCTGGCAAACACCAGTCCCGGTGTCAGGGTGTCGAGCACATGTCGCAGTTTTTCGAAATCCTGGCTGACCGTCGAGTAGGCCGGGGAAACGCTGCAATAGGGCACCCCCGCATAAATGCAGCCCAGCGCCAGCAAGGCGTGTTCCAGGCTGTTCTCGCTGAGGATGGCAACGGGACGCTCCGTGTTCAGGCCCCGGTCCAGCAGGGCCTGGCCAATGTTGCGCGCGGCTTCCAATGCCTGGGCGTAGTTGATGTGCCGCCATTCGCCGGTGCTGCCATCGGACTGGTGCACGCGGCGCGCCATGAAGCTGCGCTCGGGCGCGGTCTGGGCCCAATGCACCAGCCGGTCGGTGATGCGCGTGGCGTAGTCCTGCAGCGTCTGTTCGGCTTTCACATAGCTGATGCCGTGTGCGCCCTCGCGCAGCACAACGCGCGTCACACCGAATTTAAGCGGACGGTATTTGGGGGCGTTGCGTGTTTGCGGGCTCATGACTTTTGGACCTTGGCGGCCTTGCCATCCAGGAAGGCACGGACGCGCTCCTTGGCTTCGGGCGCGCTCTGGGCAATGGCCGCCATCAAGGCCTCGGTAAAAAGACCCTGGTCAGCGGGTTGCTCGGCAATGCGGGGCAGCGCATGCATCAGCGCATAGTTGGTGAGGGGTGCGTTTTGCGCCACCCGCACGGCCAGCTCAAACGCCTTCTCGAACGCCTGGCCCTGGGGCACCAGATACTGCGCCAGCCCGATGCGCTCACCGTCTTGTGCGTTGTAGACGCGCCCGGTGAGCATCATGTCGGTCATGCGGGCAACGCCAATCAGCTTGGGGATGCGTACCGAACCACCGCCGCCGACAAAAATGCCGCGCGAGCCTTCCGGCAGAGCATAAAAAGTGGAGTCGTCAGCGACGCGGATATGGCAGGCGCTGGCCAGCTCCAGCCCGCCACCGACCACCGCACCGTGCAAGGCTGCGATCACCGGCACCGGGCCAAACTGCACCCGCTCCAGTGCCGCGTGCCACATACGGGAATGGTGCAGGCCCTGGCCGGCATCACGTTCTGTGAGTTCACTAAGATCAAGACCGGCACAAAAGTGTTCACCTTCGCCATCCAGAACGGCGGCGCGCACCGTGCCTGGCAGTTCATCGAACAGATTGCGCAAGGCCAGAATCAGTGCGTCATTGAGCGCATTGCGCTTGGCCTTGCGGGTCAAGCGAATGACCGCGACTTCCTGTTGCTCACCGCGCAGTTCGAGGTGAATAATGTCTGAGCTTTTCATGGGCAGTGGCTGGAGTGTTTGAGAAATTCAATTTTGTGAAGCGACTTGATTATGGTTATAAGATATAAGCAACTCAAGCGCATTTTCTGATTTTTATCTCGGTGTTTACCCTAGGCGCTTAACCATCCACAGGAGACTTTCATGGACCACAAAAACCTCGTTGCCATCGACATTCACACCCACGCCGAAGTGAGTTGCTGGAACCCGTTCGACAGCTATGGCGAGGAGTACGACCGAGCCGCGGACAAGTACTTTCGCAACAGCCGCCGTCCCACCATCGCCGAGACCATTGCCTATTACCGCGAGCGCAAGATTGGCCTGGTGATGTTCACGGTGGACGCCGAGACGCAAATGGGGCGCCGGCGGATTCCCAACGAAGAAATTGCCGAGGCGGCCAAGGCCAACTCGGACATGATGGTGGCCTTTGCCAGCATCGATCCGCACAAAGGCAAGATGGGCGCGCGCGAGGCGCGCCGCCTGATCGAAGAGTTTGGCATCAAGGGCTTCAAGTTTCACCCCACTGTGCAGGGCTACCACCCCTACGACAAGATGGCCTGGCCCATCTACGAGGTGATCAATGAGTACAAGTTGCCGGCCATTTTTCATACCGGACACAGCGGCATTGGCAGCGGTATGCGCTGCGGCGGTGGCCTGCGGCTGGCGTACAGCAACCCCATGCACCTGGACGACGTGGCGATTGACTTCCCCGACATGCAGATCGTCATGGCCCACCCCAGTTTCCCGTGGCAGGACGAGGCCCTGAGCGTGGCCACGCACAAGCCCAATGTGTGGATTGACCTGAGTGGCTGGAGCCCCAAGTATTTCCCCAAGCAGCTGGTGCAATATGCCAACACGCTGCTCAAGGACCGCATTCTGTTCGGCAGCGACTACCCGCTGATCACGCCTGATCGCTGGATGAAGGATTTTGAGGAGGCCGGCTTCAAGCCGGAGGTGATGCCCGGTATTTTGAAAGGCAACGCGGTGCGCTTGCTGGGACTGGGCTGAAAACCAGCACAATCCGGTTCATGCGCCTTGCCATCCATCGTTGAAAGAAGATTTTATGGTTATCAATTTCGAACAGGTTCACAACTACTACGAACGTCTGGTGTTTGAAGATGTCGTTCGACTGTCTGAAGCCCATCGGGACTTTACGCCTGACATGCTGTCGGATGTAGCTTGCGTCGCGTTGAACCGTTTGCCGGCCCGCTATGTCCGGCACGATGTGGACATGATGTTCTACCTGACCGAGCATGAGCGCCATGCCATTGAGCAGTCGATGGCAGAAGCGCTGAGCTTTGCATTTGCTTTTGTCGGGGAGCGCACTGCCAGTCGCCATGCACTGGCCTGAGCGCGCACCTGGATCCGGCTTAAGCGTTGCCCCACACTTCCTGCGCCGTCTCAATCACCAGCCGCAGTTTGGCGCGTTGCGCTTCCACGGCAATGTCATTACCGTGCACGGTGCTGCTGAAACCACATTGCGGTGACAGTGCCAGCTGCTCCAGCGGTGCGTAGCGGGCGGCTTCCTCAATGCGGCGCTTCAGGTCGTCTTTGGACTCCAGCGCACCAAACTTGGTGGTCACCAGGCCCAGCACCACGGTCTTACCCTTGGGCAGGAAGCGCAAGGGCTTGAAGTCGCCGCTGCGCTCGTCGTCGTACTCCATGAAATAGGCATCCAGGTTCATCTCTTTCAGCAGGGCTTCGGCCACCGGCTCGTAGTTGCCGCTGGCGGCATGCGTGCTTTTGAAGTTGCCACGACACAGATGCATGGCCAGCAGCATGCCGGGTGGTTTTTGCGCCACCACCAGGTTGATGAAGGCGGCATAGCGATGCGGCAGCTCATTGGGGTCATCACCGCGCTGACGCGCCGCTTCGCGCATCTTTTCGTCGCACAGGTAAGCCAGGTTGGTGTCGTCCATCTGCACATAGGTGCAGCCCGCCGCCGCCAGCGAGCGCAGTTCGTCGCCATAGGCGTTGGCTACGTCCTGGTAAAAATCGGGGTCGAGCTCGGGGTAATGCTGTTTGCTGATGCCGGCGCGGCCGCCCCGAAAATGCAGCATGGTGGGGGAGGGGATGGTGACCTTGGGTGTGTTGCCGGCCGAGACCTGGCTTTTAAGGTATTGAAAATCCGCCAGCTGGATGTCTTTGACATGGCGCACTTTATCAATCACGCGCATCACCGGCGGGGCCAGCTCCTGCGTGCCATCAGGGCGGACGATGGTGACGGGAATGTCGGTTTTCACGCCGCCAATCTGTTCCAGAAAGTCGATGTGAAAGTAGGTGCGACGGAACTCGCCGTCGGTGATGCTCTTCAAGCCGACGTCTTCCTGAAACTTCACGATTTCGGTGATGGCTTGGTCTTCCACCAGGCGCAACTGTTCGGGGGTGATTTCACCCTTGGCCTTTTGCTCGCGCGCCTCCAGCAGGTATTTGGGGCGCAAAAAGCTGCCTACGTGGTCATAGTGGGCGGGTAACTTGACGATCGGCTGGGTCATGGGATCTCCGGTGATGTTGTTGATGCGATGTGAATGTTAGAGCATGTTGACAGCGCGCATTCCGGCACATGCCAGCGCACCCTGCGCGGGAGCTGGTTATTTCAAACTGTTATAACAAAGAGTCGGAAATCTCTATTGCGACGGGTTGCTTTTGCCGTCACAGTGGGGGACAGTTCTGAATTCGATCATTATCCAGGAGACATGACATGCAAAAACGACTATTCCTTCATGCCACAGCGCTTGCCATCGTTGCATTGACTGCTACGAATTCAATAGCTCAGGACAGCAAATTCAAGATTGGCCTGATCCTGCCCATGACCGGGCAGCAAGCCAGCACCGGGCGCCAGATTGAAGCCGCCGCTCGCCTCTACATGGCCCAGCACGGCGACACCGTGGCAGGCAAGAAAGTTGAACTCATCGTCAAGGATGACACCAGCGTTCCAGACGTGACCAAGCGCCTGGCGCAGGAACTGATCGTCAACGACAAAGTCAATGCGCTGGCTGGCTTTGGCATTACGCCGTCAGCATTCGCCACCGCACCCTTGGCCACTCAGTCCAAAACGCCGATGGTGGTGATGGCGGCCGCCACTTCCAGCATCACGCAGGCCTCGCCTTACATCGTGCGCACCAGCTTTACGCTGGCGCAGGCAGCGGTCGCCATGGGCGACTGGGCGCCCAAGAACGGCATCAAGAAAGTGGTGACGCTGGTCAGTGATTACGGCCCCGGGATTGATGCGGAAAAGTATTTCAAGGAACGGTTTGTTTTCAATGGTGGTCAGATCATCGAGTCGCTGCGCGTGCCGTTGCGGGGTCCTGACTTCGCACCCTTCCTGCAAAAAGTGCGGGATGCCAAGCCGGATGCGCTGTTTGTATTCGTACCATCCGGTGCCGGCGCGGCGGTCATGAAGCAGTTTCTTGAGCGCGGCATGGACAAGGCCGGCATCAAGCTGATCGGCACCGGCGACATCACCGACGACGATCAACTCAACGACATGGGCGACGGCGCCTTGGGCGTGGTCACTTCGCACCATTACTCCACCGCCCATCCCTCTGCCACGAACAAAAAGTTTGTCGAAGCCTTTACCAAGGCCAACAAGGGCATGCGCCCCAACTTCATGGCCGTCGGCGGCTATGACGGCATGCATGTGATTTATGAAGCGCTCAAGGCCACCAAGGGTCAGGGCGGCGGCGACGCCTTGCTGGCCGCCATGAAGGGCCAGATTTTCGAGAGCCCGCGCGGCCCGATGTTCATTGATGCGCAAACCCGCGACGTCGTGCAAAACATCTACCTGCGCAAGGTTCAAAAGCAGAACGGCGAGCTCTACAACGTGGAATTTGACGTCATCAAGGATGTCAAGGATCCGGGCAAAGCCAAGTAATTGGCTTGTCGTTGCGGGCTTGACCCGCAATAAATTCACTTGTCATGCCGGGTTAAACCCGGCATGACAGTTTTCTGGATGACCTGATGCTGACCATTCTTTTTGACGGCATTGCCTACGGCATGCTGTTGTTCATTCTGGCCGTTGGCCTGGCGGTGACGATGGGCTTGATGAACTTCATCAACCTGGCGCATGGCGCCTTTGCCATGGTGGGCGGCTACATCACCGTGCTGTTGATGCAGCGCCTGGATGTGCCGTTTCTGCTGTGCCTGCCGCTGGCCTTTCTCGGCTCCGCGTTATTGGGTGGCGTGCTGGAGCGCACCTTGTACCGCCCGCTGTACCACAAGCCGCACCTGGACCAGGTGTTGTTTTCCATCGGCTTGACCTTCATGGCGGTGGCCAGCGCGGATTACTTTATCGGCTCCAGCCAGCAAATTATCCAGTTACCCGAATGGCTCAAGGGACGTACCGAGTTGGGACAGGGCGACTGGATGCTGGGCATGGGGCATTACCGCTTGTTCATCATCGCCGTGTGTGCTGCGTTGACTGTGGCCCTGCAATACGTGCTGACCAAAACCCGCTTTGGCAGCCGGCTGCGCGCCTCGGTGGACGATCAACGTGTAGCGGCGGGGCTGGGCATCAACGTCAATGTGGTGTTCCTGGGCACCTTCGCCGTGGGCTCCGGTCTGGCCGGCTTGGGTGGTGCACTCGGCGCCGAGGTGCTGGGGCTGGACCCGACCTTTCCCTTGAAATTCATGATTTACTTTTTGATCGTGGTGGCGGTAGGCGGCACCTCCTCCATCACCGGGCCGCTGCTGGCGGCGCTGCTGCTCGGCATCGCCGATGTGGCGGGCAAGTACTACATCCCCAAAATGGGGGGCTTTATTGTGTACGGCCTGATGATCGTGATTCTGATCTGGCGCCCGCAAGGCCTGTTTGTGCGTCAGGGAGGCAAGTCATGACGAATGCCCTCAAAACCACCGCCCAAAACCTGCTGCTCCAGAGTGGCCGCTGGAAGCTGTGGGAATATCCGCTGTGGTTGCTGGCGCTGGCCTCGCCCTTCGTCTTGTCCAGCCACGCGCTGATCATCAATGAGATTGCCATCGTGGCGCTGTTCGCGCTGTCGCTCGATTTGATTCTGGGTTATACCGGCATTGTGTCGCTCGGGCACGCCGCCTTTTTCGGCATGGGGGCGTATTCGGCCGCGTTGTTTGCCAAGCTGGTGATGCCGGATCCGCTCGTCGGCTTGGCGGTGGGCGTGGCGACGGCCGGCGTTCTGGGGGCGCTGTGCAGCACCACCATCCTGCGTGGCACCGACCTCACCCGACTGATGGTGACACTCGGCATTGGCCTAATTCTGATGGAACTGGCCAACAAGCTGGATTGGCTCACCGGTGGCGCCGACGGTCTGCAGGGTGTGCTGATGGGGCCGCTGCTGGGTCAGTTTGAGTTTGATATGAGTGGACGCACCGCCGCCTGGTATTCACTGAGCGTGCTGCTGCTGGTGTTTGTGACCGCGCGACGGTTTGTGAACTCGCCCTTTGGTGCCACGCTCAAGGCCATCCGCGACAACCGGCTGCGCGCCATGGCGATTGGCATTCCGGTGTCCAGTCGCCTGGCGGTGGTGTACACGGTAGCGGCCGCACTGGCGGGGGCCGCTGGCGCCTTGCTGGCGCAAACCACCGGGTTTGCCTCGCTGGATGTGTTCGAGTTTCACCGCTCGGCCGATGTGATGCTGGTCCTGGTGATTGGTGGCGTCGGCTGGCTGTATGGTGGCGTGGCCGGTGCCATTGTGTTCAAGTTGATGCAGGATGCGATATCCAGCATCACGCCGCAGTACTGGACCTTCTGGATTGGTCTGTTTTTGGTGGTGCTGGTGCTGGTCGGGCGTGAACGTCTCATCCGCCCCTGGACCTGGTTCAGCCGTAGTTCGGGCGGGAGCAAATCATGACGGAAACTGTGCTGTCCGCGCAAGGGCTGGTCATGCGCTTTGGTGGCATCACGGCCACCAACAATGTCACGCTCGATCTCAAGAAAGGCGCACGCCATGCCTTGATTGGCCCCAACGGTGCCGGCAAGACCACGCTCATCAATTTGCTGACCGGTGTGCTGCAGCCGACGGAGGGAAAGATCATTCTGGAAGGGCAGGACATCACCGAGCTGGCACCCTACCAGCGGGTGCGCCGCGGCATGGTGCGCACCTTCCAGATCAACCAGTTGTTCGACACGCTCACGCCGCTGGAGACGCTGGCCATGACCGTGTCGCAGCACCAAGGCCTGGGCGGTAAATGGTGGCAGGCGCTGGGCGCACGCAAAGATGTGACCGAGCGGTGCGAGCAATTGCTGGAGCAGTTTCACCTGACCGCCGTGATGGCGCAGGAGACCCGGGTGCTGGCTTACGGCAAGCGCCGTCTGCTGGAAATCGCCATCGCCCTGGCCTGCGAACCGCGCGTGCTGTTGCTGGACGAGCCGGTGGCGGGCGTGCCGGCGGGCGAACGCGAGGAGCTGCTGCAAACAGTGGCGGCACTGCCGGCCGATGTGTCGGTTTTGCTGATCGAGCACGACATGGACCTGGTGTTCAGTTTCGCCAACCGCATGACCGTGCTGGTCAACGGCACCGTGCTGACGGAAGGCGATCCGGACAGCATCGCCAACGACTCGCGCGTCAAGGCGGTGTACCTCGGGCATGGGGATGAGATTAACGAGGCCATGGCAGTGGCAAGCGCGGGGACAAGCCATCATGGTTGAGTTGTTGAGAGTTGAAGGTTTAAGTGCCGGTTACGGCGAAGCCGTGGTGCTGCATGACGTGTCGCTTTCGCTCGATCAGGGCAAGACGCTGGCCTTGCTCGGGCGCAACGGCACCGGCAAGACGACCCTGATCAACACGCTGGCCGGTGCCACGCGCCAACATGCCGGCAGCATCACGCTGGGTGGCGTGGCGCTGCACAAGCTGCCATCGCACGAGCGCGCGGCCGCGGGCATTGGCTGGGTGCCGCAGGAGCGCAATATTTTCAAGTCGCTCAGCGTGCATGAAAACCTCACGGCCGTGGCGCGCCCGGCACGAAGCGGCCGCGCCGCCAGTCCCTGGACGCCGGAGCGGGTGTACGACTTGTTCCCCCGGTTGGCCGAGCGCAAGAGCAACTTGGGCACCCAGCTGTCGGGCGGCGAGCAGCAGATGCTGGCCTTGGGCCGCGCCTTGGTGCTGAACCCGACTTTGCTGTTGCTGGATGAGCCGTGCGAGGGGCTGGCCCCGATCATCGTGCAGGAACTGCTGCGCGCCATTCGGCGCATCACGCGCGAGGAGGGGCTGTCGGCAATCATCGTCGAGCAACACCCGCAGGCGATTCTGGCGATCTCGGACACGGCGGCCGTGCTGGACCGCGGCACGGTGGTGTATTCCGGCACCGCCAACAGTCTGCAGGAGCAACCAGCGCTGCTGGATAAGCTGCTCGGCGTGGCGCGGTAAGCGTACCATTGCTCCTAACTTGATAGCTGCTTGCGCATATTACAGGCGGGCTAGAGGCTAAAAACGTCAATAATTTTCGCAAGAAAGCCGGACTATGAAACTCGAACACATCGGCATGGTGGGCTATGGTGAGGTCGGCAAGATTTTTACCGCCGGGCTCAAAAGCAGTGTGCCTTCAATCAGCGCCTGGGATCTCCGGTTTGATGCCAGCGCTGCGCCAGCCGCCACGCGTGAGGCCGAGTTGGCCCATGCGGCCCAGGCCGGTGTGCAAGCGTGCTCATCCATGCAAGCCCTGTGCAAAGACGCAGACTTCATCATCTCCGCCGTTACCGCTTCCAACACGCTGGCCGTGGCGCAAGCGGCAGCACCGCACATTCGACCCGGCGCCATTTTTCTGGACCTCAACTCAGCGTCGCCCGGCACCAAGCAGCAGGCCGCACAAATCATTGAGGCCGCTGGCGCGCATTATGTGGAAGCCGGTGTCATGACCTCGGTGCCACCCTACGGCATCCGGGTGCCGATGCTGTTGGGCGGTGCCCAGGCGCAGGCGTTGACGGACAAGCTGCGCAGCTGGGGCATGGACGCCAAGGCGGTTGCGACGGAAATAGGCGTGGCATCAGCCATCAAGATGTGCCGCAGCGTGATGATCAAGGGGCTGGAAGCGCTGGTGATTG
>DAITMI010000013.1:0-45785 GCA_036835225.1 Rhodoferax sp.
TTGCCGATCCTGCGCGTGATCGTGACCCACATGCACCCCGACCACATTGGGCTGGCCGATTGGCTGTGTGAGCGTTGGCAGGTGCGTTTGTGGATCAGCGCCACCGACTACACGATGGCGCGCATCGGCACCCAGGGTCCGACTGGTTTTGGCGGTGACACGGCGGCGGCCTTCTTTGCCTTGCATGGCCTGAATGACCCGGAGTCCATCGAGAAGATCAAGGGGCGCGGCAGCTATTTCCCGACCCTGGTGCCCTCGGTGCCGCGCCAGTACCGGCGCATGATGGACGGCGACGTGCTGACCATCGGTGGGCGCCAGTGGGCCTGCATCAGCGGCTACGGCCATGCGCCGGAGCACATCTCGCTGTATTGCGCAGAACTCAAGGTGTTGATCGGCGGCGACATGATGCTGCCGCGGATATCCACCAACGTCAGTGTCTATGACCAGGAGCCGGAATCGAACCCGCTCAAGCAATTTCTCGACTCGGTGGACAAATTCAGGGCACTGGATGCGCAGACGCTGACCCTGCCCGCGCATGGCAAACCGTTCACCGGCCTGTATGCGCGCATTCAGCAGTTACATGACCACCATCGCGACCGGCTGGCCGAGGTGATGGCGGCCTGCACGGCGCAGCCCGGCAGTGCGGCCGACATGCTGCCGGTGCTGTTCAAGCGCGCGCTGGACCTGCACCAGACCACCTTTGCGATGGGTGAGTCGATTGCCCACCTGCATATGCTGTGGTTTGCGGGGCGCTTGCAGCGCAGCCTGGGCGCGGATGGCGTGTATCGGTTTCAGGCCAGGGCTGGCGCTTGACCTGCCGCGCCAGCGGTGGCGCTCAGCGGCTCAGGCTGAACCCGGGTGCCTTGGCGGCTAGCCACTGCTCCAACATCATCAAAATCCACACCATCTCGCCAAAGTAGCCCGGGTGCTCCGGCAGCCGGTGTGTCAGCAGGGTCTGCACAAAATCGGCCCTGACCACGCCCCGCGCGGCCAGGCTGTTGAGCGAGTCGGTGGCCAGGGCCTTGAGGGCCGGGTGGGTGTTGGCCCAGACGCCAAACGGCAGGCCGAAGCCCTGTTTTTTCTTGGTGAGGATCTCGTCCGGCAAAAAGCCACGCAGGGCCTCCTTGAAGAACCAGCGCAATTGCAGGCCCTTGAGCTTGTAGGCGACCGGCAGCTTTTGCGAGAACGCCAGCAGCCGGTCGTCCAGCATCGGGAAGCCCACCGCGACGCCCGCCAGTTCGGTCGTGCCCACCACCTTGGGCAGGTCACAATCCGCCAGTGTGTAGCGCCAGTCAAACGCCAGCATGCGGTTGACCAGGCTGTCAGTGCGGGCCTGGGCCCACACAGCGCCTTGTTGCGCCGCCGGGTCTTGCTGGTCCACCTGAGCGAGCAGCTGCGGCGTCAGCATGTCCTGAACCCCCAGGCGGAACAGCAGGTTGTAGGTCATGAGGCGGTCTGGCATCGGCACCTTGGCCTGGTTCACATAGCTGGCGGCCTTGCGCACCAGTGGCACCTGGCGCATGAGCGAGAGCCGGGACACCGGTTCCAGCAAGCCGCTGCGCAGTGCCGGCGGAATGCCTTCATACCAGCCGAACACTTTTTGTTTGGCGTAGCGCGTGTTGCCGCCAAACAGCTCATCCCCGCCGTCGCCCGCCAGCAGCTTGTCCACGCCATCCTCGTGCGCCATTCGCGCGCAGTAGTAGGCCGGCAGGGCGGACGAATTGCCAAATGGCTGGTCATAGTGCGCCGCTACCGCCGGGATGCTGCGCACCAAGTCGTCGGGCGTGACGTAATACTCATGGTGTTCGGTCTTGAAGTGTTTGGCTGCGAGGCGGGCATACGCCATCTCGTCATAACCCTGCGCGTCAAAGCCGATCGAGTAGGTGGCGACCGTGTTGCCACTGGCCAGGCTCGCCATCCCCGCGAGGGTCGAGCTGTCGGTACCACCGCTTAAAAAACAGGCCGGCTTGCTGCCATCCAGCTGCGTGGCCACCGCGTCACGCAACAGCTGCCGGAACTCGTCTTTCAGCGCAGCAAACGAGGCGCCGCGCTGCTCTTCGAAAGTCGGCACCCAATACGGCGCCACCTTGAGCTGGCCATTTTCAAACAGCGCGTAGTGCCCGGGCGGGAGCCGGTAAACACCCTTGTAAATGGTGCGCGGCGAGGGGATGACGTGAAAATACAGGTAGTCAAAAATGGCCTGCGGGTCAATTTCTGCATCGGCGCCGGCCAAGTCATCGGCGCGGACGGCAAAGCGCAGCTGACCCTTGTCCACGCGGTAGCACAGCGTGCGCACGGCAAAACGGTCCACGGCCAGAAAGGTGCGCCCGTTGGGTTCCCGCAGCCCCACGGCAAAGTCGCCGGTGACGCCCTGGGCGGCGGCTTTTGGTGTGCCGTCATGGAGGGCGGTACGCCAGGCCGCGGCAGCGTTGCCCGCCCGCGCCAGTGCGGCCAGTCGGGGGTCTGAAAACCGGGGGGATCCGCTAAGCAAGTCAGTGTGGGTGTCTGGCATTTGGAGCGTTGTGTGGTTGGGGTGTCAGGGCTGGGTTGGCCGCATGTGATGCAGCGCCCCAGGAAGATGTGGCGTGCCGATGAACGCCGGCGTGCTCGGAAGAGGCCCGGATTCTGCCGGCTGCGGCCGCTTGATGGGCTTGGCCTTGCCCTCGGTTGCGGCAGCGGCGGCAATCCGTTTGCCCGGCCCGACGACGGCCCGTAGCGTCAACGCCAGCAGCACCAGAAAGTAAAAAAGCCAGCCCAGCCGCGGCACATCCAGCAGGCTGTCAAACATGCCAACCACCGCAAAACCGGTCAGGCTGGCGGCCAGCGCTGGCGCCAGCGGGTGGCGCCGGGCGGTGCCCAGGGTGGTGCGCCACAAGGCGCTGGCCAGCAGCAGGCCCCAGAGCGTGGCGCCAACAACGCCCTGGTCAAACAACACATTCATGAACATGCTCTTGATGTGCCAGGGCAGGTGGTACCGGTCGCTGGAGAAAAACCAGTGCGCCATGCGGTCGGAAAAATCGCCGTTGGCCAGCAGCTGACGCCCGTCAGCACCGGTCAAGGTCACGTCGTCCAGATCGGCGGTGCCGCCGCGTGACGCCATCGCCATGGAGAATGCCAGCAGTCGGGGCGCATACCAGTCACCGCGGGTGACGTGATCGCCCTGCAGTTCCAGCCGTACCGCCTGCCACACGCCGGGCGCGCCCTTGATGTCGATTTGCCTGCCAACGCAGCCCTGGCTGTAGAGCAGATGCTTTTCGCATACCTCGAAGTGCAGACTCACCGCTTTCCCGGTTCGGACCCGCGCCGTTACGATCGCGGGGTGGCCGGGCTCGGCAACGCGTTGGGTGAGCCGGAAAATTTCGCCCCAGCCGTTGATGTGCAAGCCACCGGTGAGGGTGATGTAGGTGTTCTCGCTCTCGTGTTTGAGGCGGTAGTCCCCCGGATGCTCCTGGGGCTTGCCGGCCAGAAAATAGTTCGCCGGGAAGCGGCCCAAACCCTTGCCCAGCCACCAGTCGGCGGGGGCGCGCAGCATGTCGCGTCCCAGTTGCCAATGGGCCAGCCGGCTGCCAAGGTCGCGCTCGCCGGTTGAAAACCGGTCACCCATATAGCTGCCGCCGTCAAAAATCCCAACGATGGCGGCCGCCAAGCCCATGACGCCGACCGTTGTGGCTTGCCAGCGCAAGGCGTCGGGCCACAGTCGCTGGCGTGAGGCCCCCGCCGCGAGACATGCCCCCAACACGACCAGCAGTACAGGCGCCGCGTGCCGCAAACCCGCAGCGCCACCCCAGTGATTGGCCACCAGAGCGGTCCCCGCCACGGTGGCCAAAAAGCTGGCCAATGCGAGCGGGCCTGCGAAAGCCGCTGGTCGGGCAGCCGGGCGTAGCCAGAACAGCATGGCCGCCGTCAGCATGACCGCCAATCCCCAGGCGATATAGGCCCCCTTGGGCAGCAGCCAGGCACTGGCGCCAGCCAGCAGAGCCAGCGCTGCGCCCAGCAGCAGGCCGAGCAGCCAGTGGCTGAAATTGAATGCACGCAACACGCGCGCCAACGGCAGCATCAGCGCCGCCGTCGCCAGCAGTGCCGCCATGCCCCGGTAGCCACTGGTTGGAAATATCCAGGCCGCACCCACGCCAAACCCCACCAGCAGCAACAGGGCCGGGACCAGGTAAGTGCCCGATCCTGCTTCCTCCGGGCGGGCGGCTGTCGGTGTTGTGCGCTGCTTTTGCTGCCAGCTGTGCAACGTCAGAAACAGGGCTGTTCCCACCGGTATGGCCAGATAAACGCCGCGTGAAAAAGTAGTCAGGCAGGCATAAGCCGCCAGCGCCAGCACCGTGGCCGCCACTCCCCAACGCGCGGGTGTCCGCGCAAGCAGCAACTCGCGCAGCGCAAAAGGCACCGTCAAGGCCAAAAAACCATCCAACGCCGCACCGCCCACATGCATTTCCCAAAACAGGCCGGTGGTGCGGTAGTCGGAAGAAAAATTCAGTAAACCGGTGAAGGCTGCGCGCTCCCATACCGTGGTCAACGCGGCCGCTGCGAGGCCCAGCATCAGGCCCTGTGACAGTAAGTTTTGCGTTGTTTCAGGGTTTTTTCGGTAGGCCACCCGCCAGAGCGGCACCAGAAGCGCGGCCTCCATAAAGCTCTTGGCCAAGCGCACGCTATTCATGGGCTCGTGATAGCCCTGAAACCAGCCAAAGCTGAATCCGCCCGCATCGACAAAGCCGCGCAGCATGGCGACCAGTACCGAGGCCAAAAACAAAACGACCAGCAGCAGGTGTGCTGCCGATAGCTTGGGTCTGCGTTGCGGCGCTTCTGCTTGGGCCTGTCCGGTTACTGATGCTGCGCGGGGCAGGTGAAAAGCAAAGCGTACATAGCCTGCGGTCGCGGCGGCGAGTACGAGCAGGTCCAGTTCTTCAAAGGTCAACCAGCCGGTCCATGGCGCGAAGCCGATAACCGGCAACATCGCCGGTATCAACAGCAAGCAGCTGCGGGGCCAGAGGTAGAACAGCGTGATGAACCCGGCGAAAAATACCGCCATCAAGGACGGTGCGATTGGGTAATGCCAACTGAGGGTGAGGCCAATGGCACCGCAAGCAAGCGCGCCAAAACCGGCCAGCCAGCGCGTGCGGGAGCCCTGTCGAATTGGCGTGGCGGTTAAAACATGGGCCGCTGGCATGGTCATGAGTCCTCTGTCATCACGACGCAACGGACCACTATCTTGGTCGTGCGTTTGTCGTCCAATGAATTTTGGCACGCCCGGTGGGCGCATCGCAGTGGCTCGGCGCCTTATGTCGGGTCTGAGTTGACATTGATCAACTAACGGACGGACTTGCGAGCCAACAATTCTCCTCAGCGCAACTGGGAAGCAGGAATGGCGGACAAGCAGATTTACCGTAAGGAGGCCACCTTGGCAGGCGATGCCGGCACGTCCGACTTAGGACCATGGCGGGCTGTCCATGGATAAGCAGGGCACGCATCGTGTTTCCGTCGTTATCCCTGTCTATCGGGGCGAGCAGACCCTGCGGACGTTGATTGAAGAAATCGCGCCACTGACGCACGAGCAGACAACGCCACAAGGCCACTGTTACGCAATCTGTGAGGTGCTGCTGGTTCATGATTGCGGTCCGGACCGGTCTGACCAGACCCTTGAAGCGCTTGGCACTGAATATCCATTTGTGAAGCCGGTGTGGCTCTCCCGGAATTACGGCCAGCATGCCGCGACCCTGGCAGGCATGGCCAGCGCCACGGGAGATTGGGTCGTGACCATGGACGAGGATGGTCAGCAAGATCCGGCCGATATTGGCGGCATGCTGGACAGTGCTGTGGGATCAGCGCTGCAACTGGTCTATGCGCGGCCGACGAATCCGCCTCCTCACGGTTGGCTGCGAAATGCCCTGAGCCGGACTGCCAAGGGGATCAGTACCCGATTGTTGGGCAACCGTGCGATTGGGAGCTTCAACAGCTTTCGTCTGGTGGACGGTGAAATCGCGCGGACACTGGCGGCCTACTGTGGCAACGGCGTCTATCTCGATGTCGGCTTGTTCTGGGTCGCCGGGCGCATCGGGCACAGCCCGGTTCGATTGCGAAATGAGTTGGGGCGACCCTCGGGGTACTCCTATTTCAAGCTGTTCGGGCATTTCTGGAACCTGATTCTTACGACTGGCACGCGTCCGCTGCGATTGATTACCGTGGTCGGATTTTGTTCCATGATTCTGGCCTTCGCCATCGCGGCCTATGCGCTGTATGGCAAGCTTTATGGTCAGGTGCCTGTGCAGGGCTGGGCGTCGATTTTGATCGTGGTTGCCTTTTTCTCAGGGACGATCCTGACGGCGCTTGGCGTGATCGCCGAGTACCTCGCCGTCACCATGGGCATTGTCATGGGGAAGCCCTTGTATGTCGTCAGTACCAAGCCGACGCGCCCGGCTCGTCGGCAATGACACTTGCCTGGGTTTTGGGCGGTGGAGGCCTGCTGGGCACGGCTTTGTGTCGTGCGCTGCGCCGCAACGGGACCGGCTTATTTTCTCCGGCCGAACGCTTCTGCTGGGATGACGGCGCTGGACTTGTGGCACAGATGACCGCCGCTGTTCAGGCTTTCGCGTCGCAAGTCGGTGCGGCCGATCAATGGGAGATTTACTGGGCCGCCGGCGTGGGCGCCATGAGCAGTTCACCAGATGCCCTGGCGCCGGAAACCCGCGCTTTGGCATTGGTGCTTCGGCTTCTCGAAGCCGAGCCGCGCCTGATGGCCGCCACCGGTGCCATCGCTTTCGCCAGTTCGGCCGGCGCCATCTATGCCGGGTCACCGGATCCTGTGATTACGGAGCTGACCTCCCCGACACCGACCACCGACTACGCCCGCGCAAAACTCAGTCAAGAAGACCTGATCGGCTCATTTGTGTTGGCAAATGACCGGGTGAGCGCGCTAGTTGCTCGAATCAGTACGATTTACGGGCCAGGGCAGGCCATGGGCAAGCAACAGGGTCTCCTGACCCATATCGCACGCCGCATCCTGCGCAACCAGCCGATACAAATATACGTCCCGTACGACACGATCCGCGACTACATCGCGGTTGACGATGTCGCCGCCGCCATGGTCAGCGCGCTGCGTATCACAAGCGAAAAACCGCGCGTTGTCGCCAAGATAATTGCCTCTGAACAGCCGACCACGATTGCCGAGATCATCTCGATTTTCAAGCGAATTGCGCGGCGCGCGCCGCAGATTGTGACGAGCGCAAGCAGGCTGTCGAATCTCTATTCCCGGCGCGTGCAATTTCGATCAATAGTATTACCAGAATGTGCAAGGGCAACAGCGGTGAGTCTGCCGGTTGGCATTGCCCAGCTCATGATGGCCGAGCGTGCGGCATTTGCGCGGGATCCGGGCGAACGGGCAAGATGAACCTTTGACATTCATCTAACGACTGAACTGTGAGCGGAACTTATTTTGGGATCAAGGCATGAATGAAGCGGAATTTGACAGGTTTGCTGATGAATACGATGCCCTGCATGCAGCTGGTCTCGCGGTGTCCGGTGAGGGTCCTGAGTATTTTGCGGAATACAAGATAAAGGACATCGCGCGCGACTATGAGCAGTCCCCCCACCAACGGAACTCTTCAGTGAAGATTCTCGATTTCGGTGCGGGTGTCGGGGGTTCGATCCCGTATGTGCACAAGCATTTCGCCAGCCCACAACTTACCTGCCTGGACTTGTCGAAGCGCAGTCTGGCGCTTGCGGAAAAACGGTTTCCAGCGCTGGCGCAATACGTCCACTTTGACGGCGCCAACCTTCCGTTTCCTGCCGACCACTTCGATATCGCGTATGCCATGTGCGTCTTCCACCATATTGACCACGCTGCGCATATTTCACTACTGCGGGAATTGCGCCGGGTAATTCGACCTGGTGGCAGCTTATTCATCTTTGAGCACAATCCGAATAATCCTGTAACTGTTCGAATTGTCAATAGTTGCCCCTTTGACGAGAATGCCCGATTGATCCACGGTGCCGCCATGAAGCAGCAACTCCTGGCTGCCGGATTCAAAAATTCCAAGATACGTTACCGGATATTCTTTCCCCGTCTCTTGCGTGCGCTGCGGCCACTGGAAAGGGCACTTGCCTGGTTGCCGATGGGGGGGCAGTACTATGCTCGGTCACTTAAATGAAGGGCTGGCTCTCTTTTGAGTTTGTGCGATTTCTCAGCGTCGGCGTTGCCAATACGCTAGTCGGCTTGTCCGTAATTTACCTAGCCAAATTCTTCTTTGGTGCTGATGACCTGATCGCGAATGCCGTGGGTTACTCGGTTGGTGTAGTGGTGAGTTTTGCCCTCAATAGCCGCTGGACATTTAACTACCGTGGGCCCCATTTACCGGCGGTGGCCAAATTTTTGGTGGTGACTCTGGCGGCCTACGGCATGAATCTGCTGACAGTCATGACGGCAATTCACTCTATCGATTTGAATGGCTACATTGCTCAAGCGATCGGCATTTTGCCCTATACAGTGACGTCGTATCTTGCCAGTAAGTATTTGGTTTTTCGTGCTGAATCTGAGCTTGACGGCCGGAAGTGCTAGTGGCCGCCAATTACTCGACTTCAGCTCATTGCAACCGGCCCCTGTTGCAGTCCGATAGCCCGAGTCCGCCTGAAAACGGATCGCCTCACCGCGCCATCAGGCTGGTTGCCGTTGCCATGATCGTGGCGTTCTTGACGCTTTGGCATGTACGGGTGACGGTTGTTCTGCCCTGGACGGCGCTGGCTTCGTTGGTACTGTTTGTCTTTCTCTGTTTGGCATACGGGCATGGGTTCCTCGTTGCGACGGCAGATCTTGTCAAGAACAGGGCAGGTTTGGCGTTTCAGTTCTTGTGCGGTTTCTTTCTGTTTAATACCTTGCTCTTCGCATTGTCACTGGTGTCGCCGTTCGGCATGTTGACCAATATCTCAATATTGTCGCTAGGCGCCTTGGCTTTGTTGCCACTTGGCCCAAGGTCGCAACCGAATGTCAATGACGTCCACGCCGCGTTGCCAAGCCTGCTGTGCATTCTTGTGAGCGGGGTGGCGGCCACCCTGTGGTGCTCGGATTCACAGACGCCGCTGGGAATACAGGGGCAAACAGCGATTTATCAGACTTGGCAGGATACTTTTTTCCATGCGCGAGAAATCAGTACTTTTGCGCAAGCGCATGGCATCCGTACCATTCATGACATCAGGATGTCGGAGGCGCCAGCGCAGATTTACCACTTCGCGAGTTACCTTTCTGCAGCGGCAGTTTCCGTGCTGACGGGCGCGCCGGCGATTGATGTCTATTCGAGCTTTCAGTTGCCATTGGGCATATTTCTGACCGGGCTCGCTGCGTTTTCGCTGGTTGCGTCCATCTGGGGGGGGTGGCCTGCGCTTGCGGCAGCCGTGGCTGTTGTGCTTGTGCCTGACGCATACCAGCAAGGTTTCGCCAATCGTTACCTCAGTTACAACTTTCTAGCCCAGGTCAACCTCGGCATGCTCTACGGCATTGCCTGCGCCGCCATTGCCTGGGTTTTTACGCTTGACGGATGCCGTCGGGGAAAAGTCGTTTCCTTGCTGGTCGGCTATCTTTTTCTGGGCGTCTGCCTCCTGTACAAAGCGCACATCTTTGTGGCGAATGCATTCTTGATTTTGCTCTATCCCTGTCTTTTTTTTCCTGGCATAAGACCGCGTTGGCGCGTGATCATGGGGCTCGGGCTAGCAGGGATTTTTGTCTCAGTTGTCGTTTTTTCGCAAACCATGGCGCGCGTTCCCGTCATGCGCCTGGATGGGAGTGGGATCGGATGGTACGTTGTACAGTTATTGGGGGACTTCGACGACGGCTTGCTAAAGACTTTTTTTACCCAAGTATTCAAGCATGAGCAGCATTCGAAGCCGGTTGAAGGCTTGTATGTCGCGGCCATGCTCTTGCTCTCGACATTTGGCCTGTGGATCGCGGCAAGCTCTGTCGTAGTTGCCGCTGGCCGGACGAAATTCACTGCAGCGATCCTTTGCTTCCCCCTCTTGATCATGATTAACTACCTTGTGATGTCCATCGGTTTGGCGTTGGATACGCGCGGTGTTGGAACGCCAGATGAGTTGTTGAATCGCCCACTTGTCTGGGCATACTTTGCCGTTGTAGCGTGGACGGCGGGGGGCGGCTACTACCTTGCAGTTGGCAATGACCTGCCGCGAGGTCGGGCGGCGCGAACCGGCCTGGCCGCCTTGCTGTGCTTCAGTATGGTTGGCCCACTGGTTTTCTCGAAAAATCTTCAGACTTTCCCAGCACGGCAAGGAAAGGCAAGATATGAAGACTTCAATGCCGTTCCGCTCTGCCTGGTGCGAGCCGCGCAATACATAAGGGTGCACAGCCGCGCTGACGAAATCATCCAGGATTCGGAGAATGACCGTCGCTTCGTGGTTACGGCGCTGTCGGAGCGGCAGCTATTCGCCGGCGAGAGTATTTTCGCAAGACCCGGGAAAGAACTGCAGCAGCGGCTTGATGGATTGGCGGGCTTCAGGGCCAGGCGCACGGCCGAAGAGCTGCGGTCTTACGCGGCATCACACAAGATTTCTTGGTACCTGCTGCAGCCCTCTACGGCGGTTGCATGGCCGGCATCCTTCCTTCAGCAGGCGGTTTTCGAATGTGATGGCTTTCGTGTTTACCGCTTCGCCAAGTGAGTAGCCCCTACCTGTCCTTATGTCTATCCGCAAAGCCCTCGTTTTTTCGTTCATAGACCGCTATGCCAGTTTGGTCGTCAGCGTAGGCTCGTCGATGATTTTGGCGCGACTCCTGACGCCAGCCGACATCGGCGTTTTTTCCGTGACCATGGTGATGCTTTCGTTTGTCGCCACCTTTCGAGATTTTGGCGCTGGCACCTACCTGGTTCAGGAAAAAGATCTCACCTCCGACCGCATCCGCGCCACCTTCGCCGTGCAGCTCGGGCTGGGGCTGTTCCTGGCGCTCGCCGTGTCGCTGGCCAGTGGCCCGGTAGCCGCGTTCTACCGAGAGTCGCGCATGCGCGACATTATGTTGGTGGTGGCCTTGAATTACGCGATCAACCCTTTTGGTTCGCTGACACAGGCGTGGCTGGCCCGTGAAATGCGGTTCGATGCGCTGGCGGTCATCCGCTTCGCGTCGGCGGCGGCCGGAGCCGCCATCTCGGTCGTGCTGGCGTGGCAGGCCTATGGCCCCATGAGTCTGGCGTTGGGAAGCTTGGCCAGCACCATGGTCGCTGTTGCGGTCTCGGCACTTTACCGGCCACACGCCTTTCCGTGGCTACCGGGTTTGCGTGAAGTCAGGCGTGTCGTGTCGTTCGGTACCCAAACGACTTCCGTCGCCATCGTCAATACGATGACCAGCGGCGCCCCCGAGCTTCTTTTGGGAAGACTGCAGACGCTGACGGCAGTCGGGCTTTATTCCCGCGCGAATGGATTGGTGTCCATGTTCAGCCGCATGGTCACGGACGCGGTTTATTCGGTTTCACTGTCCTTGTTTGCGAAGGAATTCCGCGAGCAGGGGAGCATCGCCAATTCCTTTCTGAAGGCCACCTCGTATATCACTGCGATAGGTTGGACCTTTTGCCTCGGCCTCATTTTTCTGGCTCAGCCAGTGATACGGGTTCTCTATGGATCCCAGTGGGACAGTGCGGTTGACCTGACCCGGTTAATTGCCGGGGGCATGGCTTTCGCAATTCCCGTCGCGTTGGGCTCGCCTGCGCTGATGGCTTCGGGGGCCATGTCGATGGTGCTCCGGGCAACGGTCATCAGTGCGGTGCCAAATTTGGCGCTGATCGCGATAGGCGCCGTGTACGGCTTGGTGCCGCTGGGTTGGGCGGTCATTGCCGGCGGGGTAATCCACGCCCTCATTTATGGATCGATGGTGCATAAAACGATACGCTTCGAGTGGTCCGCGTTAGCCCGCGTGCTTCTCAGAAGCGCGCTCGTGGCACTCTGCGCTGCCGTGGCGCCCGCCATCGTATTCATGGTATTTGGCGCTTATCCCGAAGACAGTCTTTTGCCGCTCGCCATCGGCGTGCCCGGCAGCGCACTTGGCTTCGTGTTCGCCGCCGGGGTGTTTCGCCATCCCATTCGTGACGAGCTCGCGCGGGTTGGGGTGAAAGTTGCCGGATGGGGACGTTAAGCAAACTGCGTTGCGCGAGAGCCCCAAGCACTCAATCTTTTCTCAGTCGCCAACAAATCCGGGCTTTCCAGAGCTCTTCCAATGGCTTCACCAGCCGGTAGTAGCTGGGATGGAAGCGCGAAACGTAGCCAAAATGCTTGTCGAGGTTGAGCGAAAAGAGTGCGCCCAGGACACGCCGGTCGAGTGGTATTTTTGCCTCCGCGAGCAACCATCGCGTCATTTGGTGCAGGGGCAACAGGCGGTCAATGGCGGTATTCGCGTCAAGCCGTGCCATCTCGGTGTACTTCTGCGTTGGCGTCTTGTCTCGATGCATGAGGATGTCCGGGATTTCCGCGTGGCCGCCAAACCGCAGTGTCGCTGCAGAAAAACCCCAGTCATAGGCGTGAAACGACTGCATGGGAAAGGACTTCTGGCCCGGTAGGGTGCGAAACACGCCATACATCCGGCTATTGTCGTCCGGCCTTGATAGATACCGGTGCAAATTCTGACGTTCGGTTCCCAGGAGCGGATAAGTTCCCGATGAAAGGCGGGTGGCAATCCCGTCTTCTTCGAACTGCACCTTTGAAACTGCCAGCACCAGTGACGGATGGACATCCAGCTCATCGATGCAGGCTGCCAGGAAGCCGGGCTCCCACCGATCGTCGCCCGCGCCCCACATGAAAAATTCCGTGGACGACTGTCTCAGCAAGTAGCCGAAGTTCTGGTAGCGCAAATTCTTCGGTTGCCGAATGTACGCAATGCGCGCATCGGATTTCGCCAGCTCCCGGCACACCGCCTGGGTTTCGTCCTTCGAGTTGTCGTCTGAGATCAAGAGCCGAAAATCGCCGAAACTCTGCGCCAGCAGCGACTCGATGGTCGTTCGAAGCGTGACGGCGTTGTTGTAGGCCGGCACGCCGATGGTCAGGCGCGGCATTGTTCAGCTCCGGTCATTCGATTTGCGTTGCAGCCTGACATAGTGCGATCCGTCATCGGCCGGCGCCAGGTGGTGAGTCATGGCCGGCGCGGGCAAGTCGATCCCCAGGGTTGAAAGCACAGTCTCAGACACATCTCGCCATTGCCAATTTTCCGCTACCCGCTGGTTGGTCCTGGCGCACTCCTGCAGATCAACCGTTGCGGCCGCGTTCATGGCGTCGGCCAGGGCAAGCGCGCTGCCAGCCTGATAAACGAGGTTCTTGCCCGCTTTCAATACCCAGTCGATGCAGCCGATCTGCGGCCCCACCACGACCTTGCCGAAGGTCATGCCAAGCACCGCAACGCCTGAGTTAAGGCCGCGGCTATGGCTGAGAACCAGACAATCCGACGCATTGAAATACAGCTGGATGTCCTCTGACGGAATTTGCCTGGGGTTCAGCAACAGGTTTCTCGATGTGCGCTTTTTCCAGGCCATGAGAAGGCGGTCGTACAGATGGCCGCGTCCCGTAATCGCGTCGTACTGCCCGGCGACAAGCAGCATTTTCTTGGGTGTCGTCACCTTCTTGAACGCGGCGAACAGTGTGTCAAGGCCCTTGTAGCCACGTATTGCGCCGAAATGCAGATACACGAATGCATCCGGTGCGATGCCTAGCTTTCGGCGTGCTTCGTCCCTTGTTACTTCATTGGGATAAGCGAGGTAGTTGCCATGCGGCACGATGACGACAGGCTTCTCTGGCGGCACGTGATACCGCTCCTGCAGCAGCTTGGGCGAGGCGGGGCAGTGATGGACAATCAAGCCTGCTTGATTGATCACCGCCTGATAGACCGCGTCATCGCGGGCACTATCGACATGATCATGCGGATTTATGTTGTGGACTGTCCACGCCAATCTGGCGCCACGCCGTTTCAGTTCCGCCAATGCTGAAAGGAATTGATTAATCCGAACATCGATTGCGCCCTCACCGCGCCAGCGGTACTGTTCTTCAGGCCACTGGAGATGCACCAGGTCGGGGGTCAGATTACCTTCGAGCAAATTCTCTGATCCGTAAATCACCTTGCATCCGAGTGCCTGATAAGCCCTCCCGAGTTCGCGCACGTAGATGTTTGCGTTTGTTTGGTGCGGAATCAGTACGGTAGTCACTTCAATCCTCTGATGGTGGAGGGGTGCCCATTGCCGTTGGCTAACGGCAGCAGCAGACCATGCAGTTGCATGATCGAACGTGCTTTGACGGCGTGTTCAAATTTCCTCGTTGAATTGTGATGGTCAGTAAACATTGTTTTTCTTTTGAGAATATTTTTCGACCCACGTTGCATACTTTGATGGGCGCAGTTTTTCATGCCAGCGGCTTGCGATTTTTCCGAAGCAGCGCCAAACACGCAGTTCGTGACTGAAGTTTTCCGCCGGTGGATGCTGGTTTGCACGAAACGCCAGGTACAGCAGGTCATCCAGTACCTGCCTGTAAACCCATCGGGGTGCGGCAAGAAAGGTCGCATCACGCGTGGCTTGATCGCCGTCTCGGGCAATACCGGCCTTGAATGCCCATCGGCGGAAATATCTTTTGTTCAAGCATTGCGCATCAACCGGCGCAAAGACCCGCAGACTGGGTTCATAGGCAATGGAGGCCTGCAGGCGATGGCTGCGCATGCCAAACTCAAAATCCATGTGACGGAAATGCCTCTCCGAGAAGCCTCCAATACGCTGAAATAAGCTGCGACGGGCAACCAGGTTCGCACCGGCTGGCGCATATCGCTGCGGCGCTGGGGCGAGCCGTGCGTCCCCCAGATCTACCGCGCCCAAAACGGCCGACATGCTGGGGTGATACCAAACCGGTTGGCCCGATGCGGGCCATATGAGAAGCGTCTTTCCGCCAACCAGGTCGATGGCTTTGTCGGCAAAGACCCGCCGGATTTCGCAGGCCCAATCCTCCGCGAAAATGATGTCGTCATCGCTAAAAGCCAGCACATCATGGGTACAGAAGTGGATGCCTTGATTCAATGCAAATTGCTTGCCCTGCCGCGGCTCAAAAACATAGCGAAGTGTGCCAAAGTTCCAGGTCGGTTTTAGTCCATCGACGACTTTTTTCGTTCCATCTGAAGAATTGTTGTCAACCACGACGACCTCAATATCATGGTTCGCACACTCTTTTTGCGCATTTAACGACAGGAGCGTGCGGCGCAACGACTCGGCACGATTCCAGGTGCAAATAATGATGGAGATGCCAGGACGATTATTCATGCTCTGGCGGGTACTTGGGCCGCTTGGCGATAGACCGCCAAGTGCTTCTCAAAGCTTTCTTTCCAGGCAAATTGCTTTGCCCACACCGACGCCGCCCGTGCTCGATCCGCTCGGCGCTCACCCAAGCTCATGGCTTCGGTCACGGCTGCCAGCCAGGCATCGATATCACCTGGCGGGACGATCTGGGCGAGCGGGCCAATCAATTCTTTCAGACTTCCCAGTGCGCTGAATATCACCGGTACACCAGCGGCCTGCGCTTCAACGGCAGGAAATCCAAAGCCTTCGTAGAGGGTTGGATAGAGCACCGCCTGTGCACCTCGATACAGCGCGCGCAGTTCGGCGTCCGACAGAAAATTTGCAAAATGCACGCGCTCTTGCAAGCCGGTCGGCAGCTGGCCGGCCGCAACGCGCCTTGCCTCCGACCCGAAGCCACAGGCAATCAGCTGCAGTGATTGATGTTCCGTTCGGGCAAGTACTTCCAACGCCCAGTTGAACCGTTTGCGTTCCATTGGTCCACCCAGATAGACGAGGTAGGCCGCCTCGCCGAGTTTGGCCTGCAGGTCCGCGGGAATTTCCCCTGGCGCAGCCGTGAAATAGACATTTTCGATACCGTGCGGAATGACGCTCAGTTTGTTTTCCAGCCATGGCCATCGCGCCAAAATATCGGTTTTCGAAGATTCACTGATGGTGATAATGGCCGCACTTTTCTTCATGGCGTTTGGCAATATCGTCTCGTAGTAGGCTGTGGCACCGGGTGTGTCGGCGCGCTCCTCCCATGACAAGGTGTCATGAATGGTGGCCACTGTGGGTTTGGGTTGCCAGAGTGACAAGGTGCCCTCCGTGCAGTGCAGTACATCGATGTCGCGTTTGATGGCGCGCAAAGGCAAGCCCAGTTGCTCCCATAAATGGAAGCGGTCGCCTTTGAAGGGGAAGATGTCCTTGGTCAACGGTTTTCCGACGGGCGCAACGATGCCGTGCCGCTGGTCATCGCCAAACAAATACCATTCAAGCCCATGCTGCGGGTTCGACTGCTGAAGAAGCTCGAAGATGTATTTGCCCATCCCCCTGATGTGCTCGGTATTCAGGCAGCGCGCTACCAGCCCCACTCTTAAAGTCATTAAAACGTCCCTTTTTTCGTGTGCAGTGCTTGCTTGTTGGCTATTGAGCGTCCGGGCGCTGTCGGTTCAGCTGCGTTTCCCGCTTGCGCCAACCAACAACTGCAGGATCGTCTTGGACAGGACTTTCCAGCCGGGCAGTTGGTGCCACTGGGTTTTGATAGACATCACCCCGCCCTGCCAAGCCTGGGCGGTCTGGCCAGCCGCCAGGCTGGCGCCGGCAAAATTTGACCATGTGCGCGCAAGTGCACGATAGACGTGGACTCGGCTTGCGCGGCTGCCATCGGGCGAGGTCAGCGACCAGCGATCCAGTGCACGCTGGATCACAATACCTTGATAATTTTTCAAGGGGGCGGATTTCGTGATGCTGGCGGTGTGGGTACGATACAGCGCCAGCGGCTGGGCGACCCGGAGTATGGGTGTGATCCGCGATGCGCGCAACCAGAGGTCGTAGTCTTCACCGATACGCAAGCTGGTATCGAAGTTGCCCACCTCATCGAAGACTGAGCGGTGCGCCAGCACGGTCGAGGTCCAGACTTCGCAGTCCAGCAGCAAGGCCGGGTAAATCCAGCCGCTCGGGCCGGCCCAGCAGCGCTCGTCCCTGGCCTTCGATTGCAGGTGCTTGACGAAAGCTTTCGATGGCGATGGATCCTCGCTGTGCCAGACCTGCCAGGCCGTGTAATTCATGCGAACGCCGGGGTGGGCGTGCAGCTGTTGCCACTGGCGTTTGAGTTTCCCGTCCAGCCAAATATCATCCGCATCCAAGAAGGCGATCCAGTCGCCCGTGGCATGTTGAATGCCTTTGTTGCGGGCGGCGGCGACGCCTCGGTTGGGCTGCTGGAACACTTTCACTTTGGGGAAGGTATCGTTCACCCACTGCGCTGAGTGGTCCGTTGAGCCATCATCGACGACGATGATCTCGATGTCGGGCCAGTCCTGCGCCAGCGCTGAGCGGATCGCTGCAATCACATACTTTTCAGCGTTGAAGCAGGGGATGACGACGGAGATTTTGGGCAACTTGGACATGGGTCTGGGCCGGCGGTCAGGGCTTTTGCGCATCGGCCAGGTCGGGTGACGGCTCGACCCACTTGCCTGCGGCCACCAGTCGATCCTTGAGGTCGGTGCGTGTGAAGCCCAGTGCTGCGGCGCGATGGGCCTGGGCCAGGGCGCGTTCGTAGTTCTTCATATCGAAAAACACAAGCCCGATATTGAAGTGGGCAAAGGGGGCGTCGCCGGCAAGCCTGATGGTCGCGTCGAGCTGCTGTGTCGCCTCGTCAAAACGAGACTTCTTGATCAGGTAGCCGGCGAACAACATGCGCGCGATGAGGTCATCGGGTTGGAAGCGAATCGCCCGCTCAAAATAGCAGGCTACCGACAGGCGGGCATACGCGGGTGAGTCGGTTTTCTCACGCTCGGCCAGCTTTTGCAGGGTGAGCAAGGCCCGGTGATGATTGGGAAACACGCGTAATGTGTAGGCGATGTCATCACCAAAGGGGTTGTCTTTGCCCTTGATGAGATTTTCTATCAGTGGTGTGAAGTGGGCGCTTTCGACGATGCTGAGCTGGCCCCGGCTGGCCTTACGGTAGTCAAATGGTCCGTAGTGGTTGTCCAGTGAACCACAGGCCGACATGAGTTGCGCTTGGGCCAAGCCGGCGACCCCGAGCAGCACGACGCCAGCGAGCAGGCGCTTGCCGGTAAGAAAGAGAGTTGAAGGAAGACGCATGGACTAACTCTAGTTAGGGTTTTGGGGTAGGGCTGGAGGTGGTCGGTCAGCTTAGTCAAATAGGTAAGGTCACTTCTGTCAATCGGGCTTGCTCGCGACGGGTTCGGCGATCCATCAGGTGACGATGTGCCTTGGCGAGCAGGCTTGAGCGGTAGGTGTTGACCTGATAAATTCGTCGGCTTCCCGTAACCCACATTTTTTGCGATGCATTGAGCGGACCATAAAACTCAATGTGCTTGATCTGCTGTTTTTGTTGGTAGCAGTAAAGCGATATGAAATATTGGAGCATGACGCCGGGCCCCAAACTTTGCAACTCCGGCTCGTCAGTCGTTTTCAACAGATAGAGGGTGCCATTCTCGACAAGCGCCATTTGCGCCGCTGCGTTGCGGTCGCCCATTTTCAAGGTGAACATGCGTGTCCGGCCCGTGGCGGCAAAGCGCCGCAGCAGATCTGCGTAAAATTTTGACTGCGCATTGTCCGGGGCAAGCGCGGTGCCCGATGCACCTTTCCACCCTCGGCTTTCCATCGAGGCATACAGGTTGACGTAAGCATCAACGACATCCGGCGCAGTCTGCGTGAACAGCGTGATGGGGCCTATTTCCTTTTCGGCTTTGCGCAGGCGTCGGTCAAACGGCTTGGAACTAAAGGACTTTACGAATTCTTCGGGACTGTCTGGTAGATCAATTTCGCCAGTTGTGATGGAGTCAATGGTAAGAAGCGATTCCCCCGTTGGTCGGGGCCAAAACTGCGAGTCAAGCTCAGTCACGCCCAGCATCATGGCTGGCGCTGGAAGTGCGCGAAGCAGGGACTGCAGAATCGTCGGAAAGTCAGATGGTTGAAGCTGTAGCCAGGGCCCCATGGGCATCTGGCTCGGTTGAAAGGTTTCCCAAACCAATCGATTCTTGCGTTGCAAAATGGTGGCCGCGACGGGCCCGGTTGCATTCTCCGCGAAGCAAATCAACTCATCACCCAGACCGAAATGGCGTAACGCCACCTCGATAAAATCAGCCGAAAGCAAAGGACTGTGCAGGCTACGCTTGCATAGCAATTGCCATTGTTCAGAAATACTGACGAACGCGGTGGCGGGGAAGAAGTTCCAGTTCAGATTAATTTCCGTGCGTGCCAAGGCTGCCTCGTTCGTGGTCTTTGGAGTTCGCATGAGGGCTCTGAGTCGGCCAATCGATGGCTTTAGCGTTCTGCCGAGTACTTCTCGCGCCAACCCAAACAGTCCGCTGATTGATTTCGGGTTGTAGGCGACCAGCCCCCAGCGTTCACGTCGGTGGCTCATCCAGGATTTTTTGTACGGGTCGTCTCCAATCAAATAGTCAATCTCAGTCACCCGATCGTTCTCAAAGACGTGCTGCATGAGCATGGCCGTCAACAGTGTTCCGGGCGCATACGCCTTGTGTTTTTCGTCGTACGCCAGCTTGTAGATGTTCGCTTTGTTATTGGCGACGATCCATATCTGAGCCGCAATGGGATCGCCGTTCAACCAGGCTATTCCGAGTCGCAGCCAACCTCGCTGGGCACAGGTGCGCACGAGACCGGGCACGAAATTGGGGTAAGGCTCAGCTTGCTTCCAACTGGCAGCATAGACGCGCACGTAGGCCTCTATCCCCGCGTCCAGTCTTACGCCATCCCGGACAAGCTCCAGCGTTCCGCCTGCTGCAGAAAAGCTGTTTCCCATCCGTTTGATGGTGTTACGCAGTTTTCCCTCCCGATTTTTCAAATAGGTTGGCCAGTCGCTTGTCACGGGCAAATACCAGTTGCCAAAGCAGAAGAAGCGAAATGACGGTAGTCCGACAGTCTGCAGCGCACTTGGCAAGGCGTGGTAAACCGTCGAGTCAGGGTCCATCGGGGCGAACTGCAGCGATCCCAGGCCTGAATGGGCATCGCGCACTGCCGTGACAAGCGCAACCAAATCCTGCACGGTGACTTCGGGCTCGATGAAGAGGGTGTAAGTCGAGGTGTAGTAGTTACTGAGCGATTCGATACATTGGCCTAAGGGGGTTGTGCGGGTGATAACTGGAAGCGCCGCGACCGGGCGTCCTTTTTTTCTCAAAACATAGAGGCGTAACCCGTCGTTGTTCGGGTACACGAAGTTCACAAGATTTTGATACCAGGAAAGACCGAACTCGATGTTGTCGTGTTCTGCTTTTGCAAATAGTTGCTGCACATCAGCAGGGAGGTCATGCATATGCCGAAAAACCTGCACGTTAAGCAAACCGTCCACCAAGCCAAAGTCAAGCAACGGTTTGGTGTTGAATAGGCGTCGGTTCAAGGCGCTCCATGCAGCCGCGTGATCACCCAGGCCATTCGCCAATCGTTTGACGTTCCAGTGAGGCATCATCTATGCCCTGCCGACAACTGAATCATGACCTTTTCCACCGCTGTCGTCATCCATGCCATCTGCTCCGCTGACAATTCTTGATGACAGGGTAAATGCAGCATTGTCAGACGATAGTTTGAGGCGATACGGCAATCCGACACGGCCATGTCATCCCAGCGCCAGACCGGCACGCCAAGCTGTTTCAGTGCCATAAAGTGAACTTCAGGGTGGTCTATTGCAAGGGGGAACATGTAGGGAACACAGTCAGCAGGGAGGGTGGGGAAAAGTGATCGACAGTGGGGCAGGTGCGCTATGGTGTTGACCCATTGCTGGTAATGTTTCCGTCGCCGTGCGGCAAGGCGCGCCACGTTGCTATGGCGTATGACCCAATGGGATCCGGCCAAGCCGGTGAGGCGCTCCTCCGTTGCGCGGTAGTGTGCCGAAGTGTGGAGGTCCTGTTCTCGCACATCGCGTCCGGGGATCGCAGGCTTCTCTGCTAACGCCTGGATTTCGTGGTCTAGCGCGTCAATGTCCAGTGGCCTATTGTCGTCACGGGTTCGTTGCACCGAACGCAATACGCCCTTTAATTCCGATGCGAGCCTTGGAACGGTTTGCTGATCAACCAGCAATGCCACTTCATCATTGGCCCACAACAGGCCGCCGTCTTCGCAGGGAAAGAACTTGTAGGGGCTGGCGACACAATAACGCCCGGTCGTGCCCATGGCCCCGGTCGTTGCCGTGGTGCTTTTCTCGGACTGGATCGACAGGGCATGAGAGCAGTCTTCAATCAGGGTAATGCCGTGCTGGGCACAGAAGGTGGCCAGCGGCGCCAGCGTTTGGGCGAAGCCAAAGTAATGCGTCACCAGCAGCGCTTTGACCGGTGCTTGGGCCATGACCAGACTGGCTTTCAACGCATCCAGATCCGGTGAGAGGTCGGGCTTCAGGGGATAAAACAGGATCGTCGCCCCCAAACGGATGGCGGGGTCCAGCATGGTGCGGCAGTGATAGGCCGGCGCCAACAGGGTGCCACCCTCGCCAACGCCTGACTGGCGATAGGCGGCTGTGAGGGCATAGCGGGCGCGGGTAAAGAAGCGGGTGTTGGCGGTGGAACCCAATGTGCCGAACAGACCGGGTCGCGCGCGCGCCCAGGATTGACGGCTGAGAACAGGGAGAATGGGTACCCTGGGTTTGGGGAAGCCGCAGCCGGAGGGGTCAAAGCGCTGGTATTCCATGTCAGACCTCGGCCCGGATCATGGTGGGGGTGGTCGGCGTGAACTGTTTTGCAAGCCAGTCCAAGGTTAAATTTTCTGCCAAGGTGCGAGATGCTGCGCTCGAGAGTGTGTGATCGACGCCAGGCAAGTCGCAGCGAAGCAGGTTGGCCCGCTGCATAGAAATCCGCCAGGCCGCGTCGGCACTTGAATACTCCAGAAATTCCTTGGCGACGTAATCCTGACCGCTCAAGAGTAGCAAGATTTGTCCGGAAAAGCGGCTCCACGCGGTGGCCATGCATTGCTGAAAGGTTTGCTTTTCCGTTGTCAGCCAGCCTGATCCAGAGGCCGATAAACGAATGTTTTGGGCCAGACCATTCAGGGCACCCAGCGCCACTTTGCCAGTCATGAATTTCAGCCAGAATTCCTTCTGCATCAAACGCTGCGCATAGTAGTGCTTCACTTGGGTACGTGCCAGACTGGCCTCGGAGCGAACCCAGGGGTTCAGCAGGCACAGGCCACTTACCCGTGCGTCATTGGTTTCAAAGCAGTACAGCAGGGCGGCGGATGCACCGTCACACAAACCCCATAGCGCCACTTGTTTGACCGCAGGCATGCGTTCTTGCAGCAGATTAATAGCGGCCGCAATATCTGCGCTTACGGCCTGAAAATCGCGTTGCTGGCCTTCGCTGTCGCCCATGCCGCGGTAGTCAAACCGCAGCACCGCGTAGCCGGCTGCGGCCAGCCGACGCGACAGCAGCACGAATTGGCGGTGACTGCCAACACGGTACTGCGGGCCGCCCACAATGACGATGACGCCGGTCGCGGCAGGGGTTTCTGGCTTGGCCAGAATGCCGAGCAACGTGTCGCCCGCACAGGCAAAGCGGGCCGTCTCCTCGGTGTACATCATGCGACGAGTGCCTCCGGCGCGGCGGCAGGCGCAGCTTGGGCATGGGTGGACATGGCGGCAAGGGCCGCCGTGGTCGCTGCAATCAATGCCGGGGCTTCTTCAATTTCACTGGCCTGCCAGAAAGCGGGGCCATGCGCGATGTGACGCCCCGTGGCAAAACCGTATTGCTGCCACTGGTCCATTATTTGGGCGGAAGCCGGGCTCAAACTGGCATCCTCTCGCGTGGACACTTCAAGCCATTCCAGCCGCCGCGTCCGGCTCTTGCTCGCGGGTGGCGCCAGGGTTGCATGCTCTAGCCCCGTTGCCAGTCCGGCTGAGAGCATGTAGCCGGCAATTTCTACCGGTGAGTCCTTGGCCAGTTGCTGGCGCATGTTTTCCATGCTGCCCTTGGCGTTGCTGCCCAGCATGTCGCCCGCTACTTTGAGACGCAAGAATTGTTGCAGCAGCGCCTTGCCAGAGGCGGGCGGCTGCCAGAAAAGAAAATTGCAGGCCTCGTTCAGTTGCCTGGCCGCCTCGACAGCCAGCAGGCACCCGGCGCGCAGGCCCCACAACCACAGCGGCGCATGGTGCACCTCCATGCCTTCCGTGTTGCTTCGGTGACGCAGCCAATGGCAGCCCTGCACGACATCGCTGACCCAGCTTTGCCAGGTCGCATTGAGGAAGTCTCCAGAGCTGTCGCCACAGCCCAGCAGGTCGATCTGCAGCACAGAGTAGCCCGCTTGGGCCAACGCCCGCGCCTGCAAGGCTGCCATGCGGCGCGCTTTGTTCATCTCTTCGGCAAAGGGGTGGATGTAGAGAACCAGGCCGCGTGTCGCGCCACCTTGAGCCGGGTAGAACAGGCAAAACCGTTGGCCGCCTTCGCCAGACGCAGCAGGGAGAAAAAAAGCTTCTGCTTGCACAGACATGGATCGTCAGGCCGCCAGCTTGCCGCTGACAAAGTCGGTCAGGGAGCCCAGCGTGGCAAAGGTTGACCCATCGATCTCGTCGTCGTCCACCACCAGACCAAACTGGTCTTCCAGCGTGGTGATGAGCGACACGACTGCCATCGAGTCCAACTCGGGAAGCGCGCCCAGTAAAGGGGTGTTGCGCGTGAATGTGGCGGAGCGCCCATTCAAATTGAGAACTTCGTCAATAACACGAAGGAGATCTTGTGATATGTTCAATTCAAGCTTTCTGAAAGGCGACCCGCTCGATCCAAATTGTTTTAGTGCCGAAGGTTCATATGTAGCTTTAGATGCTTTTCGTTTGCTTGCGTTTTCTCAATCGACACGTTCTTTGGTTTATTTCCATGATCGAATCCACACTCCTGCCTGAACTGATTGCCCTGACAGCCCAGCGCTGGCCGCAAGCGATTGCGTTGACCAGCGGCGGCGTCCATTTGAGTTACGCTGAACTGAACGCCAGCGTCAGCCAGTTTGCCGCTGGCTTGATGGGCTTCGGCCTGGGGCGTGCTGAGCGGGTCGGCATTTATCTTGAAAAGCGGTTCGAGACCGTCATTGCCAGCTTTGGTGCGCCCGCCGCCGGTGCCGTGTTTGTGCCGATCAACCCACTGCTCAAGCCGGAGCAGGTGGCTTTCATCTTGCGTGATTGCAACGTGCGCGTGCTGGTGACTTCGCCCGAGCGTCTGGCTTTGATGAAAGACGTCTTGACCGAGTGTCACGACTTGCGCCATGTAGTGGTGACCGATTCCGAAGCGAATGCCGCCCCGGCGACCCAGAACGCGATCAGCAGCCGGACGGACACCGCGAGCGCGACCGAAATCGTCACCAGCCCATGGGGGTTGACCTCCTGGCGCGACTTGCTCGCCAGCCCCCTGCGGCCTGGGCACCGGGTGATTGATGTGGATATGGCCGCTATTCTTTACACCTCTGGCAGCACCGGCAAGCCGAAAGGGGTGGTGCTGTCGCATCGCAACATGGTGGCGGGGGCCAAGAGCGTGGCGTCTTACCTGGAGAACAATTCAGATGACACGCTGCTGGCTGCCTTGCCCTTGTCATTTGACGCGGGCTTCAGTCAGCTCACCACCGCGTTTCATGCGGGTGCGCGCGTCGTGTTGTTGAACTACCTGATGCCGCGCGATGTGCTCAAAGCGATGGCGCGCGAAGGCGTGACGGGTCTGACGGCGGTGCCACCCTTGTACATTCAATTGGCGCAACTGCAGTGGCCAGCCGCCATTGACGACAAGCTGCGCTATTTCGCCAACACCGGTGGGCGTATGCCGCGCGAAACACTGAGCTCGCTGCGCCAGCGGGTACCCCAAGCCAAACCGTTCCTGATGTATGGCCTGACCGAGGCTTTTCGCTCCACTTACCTACCGCCGCAAGAGGTGGACCGGCGCCCGGACTCAATTGGCAAGGCCATTCCGAATGCCGAGATTCTGGTGTTGCGGGAGGATGGTTCTGCCTGTGACGTCGATGAGCCTGGCGAGTTGGTGCACCGCGGTGCGCTGGTTGGCATGGGTTACTGGAACGATGCCGAAAAGACCGCCGAGCGCTACAAGTTACTGGCGTCGGACGCGCCGGGCCGGCAGCCAGGCTTGCAGCTGCCCGAATATGCGGTGTTTTCGGGTGACACGGTGCGCAGGGATGCCGAGGGTTATTTGTATTTCATTGGGCGTCGCGATGAAATGATGAAAACATCCGGCTACCGGGTCAGCCCGACCGAAGTGGAAGAAATTGTGTACGCCACCCAGCTGGTGGGGGAGTGCGTGGCTTTTGGTGTGGCCCATCCAAGCTTGGGTCATGCTATATATGTGATAGCTACTTGCGCAGCAGGGACGGGGGCTAGAGCACTAAATGACTTAATTCTTGAATGCCGTGCGCGGATGCCCGCCTACATGGTGCCGGCGGGTATTGAGTTTGTGCTCGGGCCGCTGCCGCGCAATCCGAACGGCAAGATCGATCGCAAACTGCTGTCCACCGAGTGGATTGAGCGCAACCAAGACAAGCGCAATGCTGCATGAGTACGCTGTCTCAACCTGAAACGCAAAGCTGAAACCACTCTATGCCCATCACTGAACGCCAACTGCCGGTGCATGCCGCCATGACTCAGTTCTCCGTGCGCGACGGGGAGCTGGTGGTGGGTGGCCAGCGTCTGTCACTGCTCGCCGCCAAGGTGGGGCAAACGCCGTTTTATGCCTACGATCGCGCGCTGGTGCGCGCACGGGTGGCCGCGCTGCGTCACGCGCTGCCGGCAGCGGTCAAGCTGCACTACGCCATGAAGGCCAACCCCATGCCGGCGTTGGTAGGGTTGATGGCGGGCATGGTGGACGGCATTGATGTGGCCTCGGCAGGGGAGTTGAAGGTGGCCCTGGATGCCGGTGCCAACCCACTGGAGGTCAGTTTTGCCGGGCCGGGCAAGCGCGACGCCGAGTTGCGTCAGGCGGTGGCGTCGCGCGTGCTGATCAATGTGGAGTCGTTTCGCGAAGTCGCGGTGCTGGAGGCCATTTCCAACGAATTGGGCCTGCCGGCCCGGGTGGCGGTGCGTGTCAATCCGGATTTTGAACTCAAGGGCTCGGGCATGAAAATGGGCGGTGGCGCCAAGCAGTTTGGCGTGGATACGGAACAGATGCCGGCGTTGCTGGCCAACATCGGTCGCGCTGGCCTGGCCTTTGAAGGGTTTCACTTGTTCGCTGGTTCGCAGAATTTGCGTGCAGAATCCATCTGCGAAGCCCAGCAAAAATCCTACGAACTGGCGCTGCGGCTGGCACAGCACGCCCCCTTGCCGGTGCGTTTCCTGAATCTGGGCGGTGGTTTCGGCATCCCCTACTTTCCGGGCGAGCAAAGACTGGATCTGGCGCCGATCGGCGATAACCTGGCCCGGCTAGCCGAGCGCGCGCAGACCGAGCTGCCAGAGGCCGCGTTGGTGATTGAGCTGGGCCGTTACCTGGTGGGTGAGGCCGGTGTTTACGTGACGCGCATTGTGGATCGCAAGCACTCGCGCGGGCAGGTGTATCTGGTGACGGACGGCGGACTGCATCACCACTTGTCCGCCTCGGGTAACTTTGGACAAGTGGTCCGCAAAAACTACCCGGTCACGATTGGCAACAAAGCCGATTCGCTCGAACGAGAGACGTCATCCGTGGTCGGACCTTTGTGCACCCCGCTGGACCTGCTGGCGGATCGCATGACCTTGCCGCTGGCGCAGGAAGGTGATCTGGTGGTGGTGTTCCAGTCGGGAGCCTACGGCGCCAGCGCCAGTCCGCAGGGGTTCTTGGGCCATCCCGTTTGTCTTGAGGTTCTGGTTTAGGGGTAGGCCACTGAAGCATCCAATTTGGCTGCTGGTCGCCTTGAGCAGCTTCTCTGCCGGGGCGACGCTGGCCTGGCACCACCCCCTGTGGCCGATGGCCTTGTTGGCGGCCTTGGTGCTGTGGTGCTGGATGGTGGCGTGGCGACCGGGCATATGGCTGTTGGTGGTGCCCGCCTGTCTGCCGTTTCTGAATTTTTCCCCTTGGACCGGCTGGCTTGTTTTTGAAGAGTTTGACATCCTGTTGCTGGGCGCCTTGGCGGGAGGCTATGGCCGCTTGGCCTGGGCACCCCGATTAGGCGGGGCAAAAATGCCAGCGGCCCTATGCGGGGGGATGGCCCTGCTGGGCGGCGCCGGCCTGTTGGCCCTGTACCGTGGATTCGCAGACGCCGGGGGCTTGGCGTTTGACTGGTTTGCCGGCTATGCCGATGCGCTGAACAGCTTGCGCGTGTTCAAGAGCCTGGGCTTGGCGCTGCTGTTTGTTCCCTTGCTGCAGCAGGAACTTGGCCACACCAGAACGCTGGCGAGCCAGCGGTTGGCGAGCGGCCTGGTGGCCGGGCTGACAGTAGTCATGCTGGCGGTACTGTGGGAGCGTGCGGCGTTTCCTGGGCTGCTGAATTTTTCCATGCACTACCGCACCGTCGCCCTGTTTTGGGAGATGCATGTGGGGGGCGCGGCGCTTGACGGTTACCTGGCTTTGAGCATGCCTTTTGTCGCATGGACCTTGCTCACTGCACGTCGTCCGGTGCTGTGGGCCGGTGCTGCGGCACTGGCGTTGCTGACGGCGTATGCCTGCCTGACGACTTTTTCCCGAGGTGTTTATTTTGCTGTTGCCGGTTCGTTGGTGTTGCTGGGCATATTGTTGTTGGCGCAAAAATTTGAGTTCAATGTGCGGAGGTTTGTTGGCTCCGACTGGCGACGCTACAGGCCCGCGGGCTGGCATGCGAAGGCCAACCTGCTCCTGATGCTGGCGCTGGCGGCAGAAGTGGCCGCAGTGCTGGGCGCAGGCTCCTTCATGACGGAGCGCCTGGCCCGCACAGACCGCGACCTGGGCAGCCGCCTTGCCCATTGGCAGCACGGCCTGGACCTACTGCACGGCCCGGCCGACTGGTGGCTGGGCAAGGGCCTCGGACGTTTGCCGGCCAATTATGCGGCGCAGGTTGCGCACGGTGAATTCTCGGGTGATGTGAGCTTGCACGAGGCGCAGGCGCCAGGCGGTGGCGTCAACCGTTTTGTCACCCTGCGAGGTCCGGTCACCCGAAAAGAATTGGGAGGACAGTACGCATTGACGCAACGGGTGGACGCGGTTTCAGCGGGACGGTATCGCGTCAGTCTGGATGTTCGGGTCCAGCGTGAGACAGACCTTTACCTGGCAGTGTGTGAAAGGCATTTGCTGTATGACGGCGCTTGCCAAGCGGCATTCGTTCGCGTGGTGCCGGACAAGACGGCGGGCAAGACCTCATGGCAAGCGCTGATGCTGCCGCTGACAGGTCCGGCATTGACGGGGGGCGCCTGGTATGCACCGCGTTTGCGCATGTTTTCCCTGTCGGTTGCCAACGCCGGCGGGATTGCCGATTTTGACAATGTGAGGCTGATCGGGCCGCAGCGGCAACCATTGCTCGAGAACAGTCACTTCTCCAAGGGGCTGGCGCACTGGTTCCCGGCTGCGCAGGGGTATTTTTTGCCGTGGCATATAGACAACTTGTTTCTGGAAGTGCTGATTGAGCGAGGGCTTGCCGGTTTGCTACTTTTCGCCGTGCTGATGGCGTATGCCCTGGGGGCTCTAATTTTTGGCCGCGCCCGGGCGCTTGCATCGTCGCCCTATCTCGCCGCCTCCTTGTGTGCGGCGCTGTTGGTGGGCCTGGTCAGCAGCCTGATGGATGTGCCCAGGGTGGCGTTTTTGCTTTATCTTTTGACGCTGTATTCAATTCACATTGCGCAAGAAGTTGAGTGACGCGCAAGCGCGCTTTGACGTTCTTGGCGACTCCGCGGCGACCACCGATATGCCGATCAGGATGGCTTCGCGTCCATGCATGTTTTCATCCAAATTTTCCAGAGTTCCATTTCCCCATGGGGCGATTTTCCGTGAGTCTTGTGGCAGCTTTCCCTCGCTAACTTGACAAAAATCAAGAGCTTTCGAGCCGTTCAGCGCAGACTCAATTTCGGGTAAGGGAACGTGGAGTTTGAACGTGATAAAAATATTCAATCATTATTTTCACAAGCGTACGCTTCTGCAAATCTTCTTTGATCTTGGTCTTGTGGTTGTTGCTGTGGTGATATCCGCCCTGTCTCAGGTGGCGGATCCGGCTTCAGTCTCGTCCTTGGTTGTGAGTGCGTCTATTTTGCTTGCCGCTGGCATACTGATCATCAACGCCGGGCTCGGTTTTTATCAGCGCGTTCACAGCCGCACATGGGGTCAGACGCGCGCCCGCGCCGTGCTGGCCCTGTGTCTCTCATTGTCTTTGGCCTACGCAATTTTTGGTCTATCGCCTCTGCGGCTGGAAGATGACCGGGTTTTTGTACTGGCACTGGTGGCCTCATTGGTGGTCATGCTGATTCACAGGATTTATGTCACTCACGCCACGCCACGGGCGATGATGCGTCAGCGGGTATTGGTCTATGGGGCGGGGGCACGTGCCAGGCTGGTTGGCAGAACACTGAAGAATTCAGATCCCAATGTTGACTTGGTGGGGTATTACGCCGGCCCGAATGAGGACGCAGCCGAGGTCTCAGGGTGGGCGATATTGTCAGCCGAAAAATCGCTGACAGACATTGTCATGGAAGAGCGGGTGGATGAGATTGTGGTCGCCTTAAGCGAGCGTCGTGGCGGCAGCATGCCGTTGCGTGAATTACTGGATTGCAAGTTGCACGGTGTCCGGGTTGTTGACATTGCAACCCACTTCGAAAAAACGATGGGGCAGATCAGGCGTGACTCGGTGTCTGCAGGATGGCTCATTTTTGGGGATGGATTTGAACAAGGTCTGACGCGGACCATGGTCAAGCGTATTTTTGACATTGCGTGTGCCACGCTGTTGATTTTGCTGACATTGCCGGTGATGTTAGTGACTGGCATTTTGATACTGCTGGAGAGTGCCGGGCCCATTCTTTACCTGCAGGAGCGTGTGGGACTTAACGGACGACTTTTCAACGTGGTGAAGTTTCGCAGCATGCGAACCGATGCCGAGAGAGACGGGACACCTCGTTGGGCAACGGCAACTGACGACCGGGTTACCCGGGTCGGACGGATGATTCGCAAGTTGCGGATTGATGAGTTGCCCCAACTGTTCAGTGTGCTGGGTGGTGATATGAGTCTGGTCGGGCCGCGGCCAGAGCGGCCCTATTTTGTGGACAAGCTGACGCAGGAACTTCCCTATTACGCGGTGCGCCAAAGTGTCAAGCCAGGCGTCACGGGGTGGGCACAGGTGCGTTACCACTATGGCGCTTCTGTCGAGGACTCGGCTGAAAAACTCCAGTACGACCTTTACTACGTTAAAAACCACACCTTGTTTCTTGACCTTGTTGTTCTTTTTGAAACGGTAGGCGTTGTCTTGATGGGCAAGGGCGCGCACTAACATGGTCTTGACTATGTTTGTGAGCGTGCTCCGATGCCCAAGGCGCTGATTCATGGATAGTGGCAATCTCGTTTTGACCGCGTGGAGTTATGGCCTGGTCGGCGTGGCCTATTCGGCATTCGCACTGCGGCTGCTCCAACTCGGCTACTTGCGCTCTGTGCGCGAGTTATCCAAAACCATGGTGCTTGCGGCAGTGGCATGCAGCGCCATGTGGGGATGGTTCGGGTTGGCGCTTTTGTTGACAGGCCAGCCGCCATTCTTGTTTTTTAGCACATTGGCGGACCTGCTGAGATACGGTTGTTGGTATGCCTTTTTATTGATCCTGTTTCGGCCGAATCGAACGCAAAGCACCGCAACAGGCATGGCCTGGATGGCGCCAATTGCGGCAGCCGTCATGTTCTTTGGACTGCTGGCCCTCTCTTTCGCTGCACTGCGCATCAACGTTTTCGGCGGCACCTCAAAATTGATCCTGTTCAGTTCGATGGCCTCGCCAGTGTTTGCGCTGGTCTTGCTTGAACAGGTGTTCCGCAATGTCACGGAGGATTCGCGCTGGAGCATCAAGCCGCTGTGCCTTGGTCTGGCCGGTGCGTCTTTGTTTGATCTGTATTTGTTTTCTCAGGCTGTTCTGTTCAGCCGCCTCGACGGCGACGCCCTCAGCATCCGTGGCGCGGTACATACGTTGATCGTGCCGCTGTTGTTGCTTTCGATTTCACGGCGCAGCGATTGGAGCTCAAAAATTCGCCTTTCGCCCAAGGCGGCTTTTCATTCGGCAACACTGCTGATCGCCGGCATTTATTTGATATTCATATCGAGTGTTGGTTACTACGTTCGCTACTTTGGTGGCGAGTGGGGCCGAGCACTACAACTGGGACTGGTATTTTTTGCCCTGATTGTTCTGGTGGTTCTGGTGCTGTCTGGCTCAGTCCGTGCCAAGCTGCGGGTCTTTTTGGGTAAGCACTTCTTTCGCTACCGCTTTGATTACCGCGAGGAATGGTTGAAGTTTACGCGTACATTGTCGGCCCAAAATTCGCCGCAGGAAATGGGGCAGCAGGTGATTCGTGGCCTGGCGGACATGCTGGAGAGTCCGGCTGGCGGCTTGTGGATGAAGGCCAAGGGAGAGGTGGCGTTCAGTCAAACGGCGCGTTGGAATCTGGCGCAAACGCTGGAAAAAGAAGACGCTAATTCGCCGCTGTGCCAGTTCATGACGAGCAGCGGCTGGGTGATCAATCTTGAAGAGTACCGGTCTTATTCCCGTCGCTACGGGCAACTGAAGCTGCCAGCCTGGTTGCAGGAGCTGGCGCAGGCATGGCTGGTGGTGCCGCTGACGGTGGGGGACGAACTGATTGGCTTCTGTGTGCTGGCCAGCGCGCGCACGCGTGTGGATGTGAATTGGGAGGTTAATGATCTATTGAAAACAGCGGGCCAGCAAGCGGCCAGCTTCTTGGCGCAGATGCAGGCCACCGAAGCACTGCTGGAGGTGCGCAAGTTTGACGCATTCAATCGCATGTCGGCCTTTGTGGTGCACGATTTGAAAAACGTGGTGACGCAGCTCTCGCTGATGATGAAGAACGCCAAACGCTTGAGTCAAAACCCGGAGTTTCAACAAGACATGCTGATGACGGTTGAGAATTCACTGGACAGAATGCGGCAGTTGATGCTCCAGCTACGCGAGGGAGCCACGCCGCCAGGGACCGCTTTTGGGGTGAATCTGGCTGGCATCATTCAACGCATTGAGGCCGTTGCGGCGGGGCGGGGCAGAACGCTGGAGGTTCAATTGTCAGAGGCGGTCGTGACGCGCGGTCACGAGGAGCGATTGGAGCGGATCATCGGCCATGTTGTGCAGAATGCTTTTGACGCCACGGATTTGGGCGGACGGGTCTGGCTCAATCTTGATCGTTCAAGTGGTCAGGCCAGAGTTGTGGTGGGTGACACGGGACAAGGTATGTCCCAGGATTTCATTCGGGAGCGCCTGTTCAAGCCCTTTCAGACCACCAAGCAGGCTGGCATGGGCATTGGTGCTTACGAAAGCTTCCAGTATGTGCAGGAATTGGGGGGGCGGATTGAGGTGGACAGTGCCCCCGGGAAAGGTACGACGGTCAAGATGCTGTTGCCCTTGTTTGAAGCCACGATGGCATCCGACCTTCATGCGCTGGAGGCTTCATGACACCCGAGAAAACACGTTCGTTGTTGATCGTTGAAGACGACTTGGCTCTGCAAAAGCAAATCAAATGGTCGCTCGATCGCTTTGATGCGGTCACGGCCCATGACCGCGAAAGCGCGTTGCTGCAATTGCGCAAGAGTACACCGGCGGTGGTCACGATGGATTTGGGACTGCCGCCTGATGCGGACTCGGTGTCTGAAGGGTTCAGGCTGCTTGAGCAAATCATGGCTTTTGACCCCGACATCAAGGTGATTGTCCTGACCGGACAAAACGACCAGGCCAATGCCTTGCGTGCCGTTGCCATGGGAGCCTATGATTTTTTCGCGAAGCCGTTCGAGCCCGAGTTGCTTAACCTGACCGTTGAGCGCGCCTTCCGGTTGTTTGAGTTGCAAAGTGAAAACCGGCGACTACAGGCACTGTATCAACCGGACGCCTTGTCGGGTTTGATGACGCGTGACCCGGAGGTGCTGCGGGTCTGTCGCACGATTGAGAAGGTGGCGAGTAGCAGCGCCACGGTCATGTTGCTGGGCGAAAGCGGCACGGGCAAGGAGGTGCTGGCGCGTGGTCTGCACCAGTCGTCACCCCGGCGGGCGGGCAAATTTGTTGCCATCAACTGTGCCGCTATCCCGGAGAACCTGCTGGAAAGCGAATTGTTCGGGTATGAAAAAGGGGCGTTCACCGGCGCCGCAAAAATGACGCTGGGCAAGATCGAAATGGCCCATGGTGGCACCTTGATGTTGGACGAGATTGGGGATTTGCCTTTTCCATTGCAGGCCAAGCTGCTGCGGTTTTTGCAGGAAAGAATTATCGAGCGTGTCGGTGGCAGACAAGAAATCCCGGTGGATGTCCGAATTGTTTGCGCCACGCATCAGGATCTGAATGCGTTGAGCAAAGAAGGGCGGTTCCGCGAAGACCTGTATTACCGACTGGCTGAAATTGTCGTCAGCATTCCGCCGCTGCGTGATCGTGTGGGCGATGCGGCGCTGCTCGCGCATGCGTTCGTGCGACGCTTTGCACAAGAGCAAAACCGCTCCGCCATGACGCTCAGCGAAGATGCGGTGCGCGCGGTCGAACGCCACCCGTGGCCCGGCAACATCCGTGAACTTGAAAACTGCATCCGGCGCGCCACCATCATGGCAGAAGGCAGCCAAATTTCCAGCGGCGATCTGGGTTTAAAAATTGCCGCGCTGGATGACGTTGATGTTGACGATACGTTGGATCTACGCGTGATTCGTGACAAGGCTGAAAAGACGGCGATTATTTCGGCCCTCGGTCGCGTCAATGGCAATATGGTCAAGGCGGCGGAAGTGCTTGGGGTGAGTCGGCCCACGCTTTACGATTTGATGCACCGGTTGGGATTGAAGTAGTTTGCACCGTTCCTAAATTTCATTTCAGGTTACACATATGAACTCCAGAAAATCGAATACGCACATAGCCGTGTCGGCCTTGTTGCTGTCATTGCTGCTGGTTGCTTGCGACGACAAACCGGACGCCATGCTCATCTCTGCCAAAGACTATTTGGCGAAGAACGACACCAAGGCCGCCGTCATTCAGATTAAAAATGCACTGCAGAGCGAACCGGATTTGCCGGAGGCTCGCTTTTTATTGGGCAGCGCGCTGCTCGACAGCGGGGATCCTGTCGGCGCTGAAACCGAGCTGCGCAAGGCCCTTGATTTGAAGCACCCGCAAGATCTGGTGCTGCCGCCATTGGCCAGAGCCCTGTTGGCGCAAGGGCAAACCAGGAAGCTGACCGATGAATTCGCCAAGATTGAATTAAGCCAAGCCTCGGCCAAGGCCAGTCTCCAGATGTCGCTCAGCTCTGCCTATGCCATGCAGGGCAAGACTGAGCTTTCACAGGCGGCCTTGAACGCCGCCTTGCTGGCGGAGCCGGGCTATGCGCCAGCCCTGATTGCGCAGGCCAGACAAAAGACCGGACAACGTGACTTTGACGGGGCACTGGTCATGGCAGATGATGTGATTGCCAAAGCCCCCAAGAGTTTTGAGGCATGGAAACTCAAGGGCGACATTTTGTTGTATGCGAAAAATCAGGCTGTTGATGCATTGGCGGCCTATCGCAAAACGGTTGAAATCAAGCCAGATTTTCTGGCGGGCCATGCCGCCGTCATAACCATGTTGCTGCAACAGGGCAATCTCACCGATGCGGCGGTGCAACTGGAAAAATTGAAGAAATTTGCGGCCAATCACCCGCAGACTAAATACCTTGAGGCCCAGCTCGCTTTTCAGAAAAAAGATTTCAAATTGGCCAGAGATCTGGTGCAGCAGGTTTTGAAAGTGGTCCCCAGCAACGTTCAAGGTTTGCAGTTGGCCGGTGCTGTGGAGCTTCAACTCAATTCACTGCCGCAGGCGGAAGGCTATTTGAACAAAGTCGTGCAGGTAGCACCCGGGCTTGCGTTGGCCCGGCGGTTGCTGGTCGTGACCTATTTGCGCTCGGGGCAGCCGACCAAGGCGATGGCGACTTTGCTGCCGGGCCTGAACCGGGACAACGTTGATCCTGAACTGCTGTCAGTCGCCGGCGAGGTGTATCTGCAAAACGGCGATGTCAAAAAGGCGCAGGAGTACTTCGCAAAAGCGACCCAGCAGGCGCCGAAGGACGGCAGAAAACGAACATCGCTGGCGTTGACGCATTTGATGAGTGGACAAGCGGACGCTGCCTTTGATGAGCTGCAGGATATTGCCGGGTCTGACGCGGGTACCACGGCCGATCTGGCTTTGATCAGTGTGCACTTGAGACGGCAAGAGCTCGATAAAGCGTTGAAGGCCATCGACGGGCTGGAGAAGAAACAGCCGGACAAGCCCTTGGCCGCCCATTTGCGCGGCAGAACCTTGTTGGCCAAACGAGATGTCGCCGGTGCGAGGAGAAGCTTTGAGCGTGCTTTGGCGATTGATCCGACCTACTTCCCGGCAGTGGCCAGTCTGGCCGCGTTGGACATGGGGGACAAGAAGCCGGACGATGCCAAGAAGCGGTTTGAGACCGTCCTGACCAAGGAGCCTAAAAATGGGCAGGCATTGCTGGCGCTGGCGGAACTCGCGGCAAGATCGGGAGCGGCCAAAGATGAGGTGGCCAAACTGATCAGCCATGCGATCGCCGCCAACCCCATGGATGCGGTGCCACGTTTGTTGTTGATCGACTTTCATCTGCGTAACAAGGATGTCAAAGCAGCCACGTCGGCAGCTCAAAATGCAGTGGCGACATTGCCTGACAGCCCCGAGGTGTTGGATGCGTTGGGCCGCACGCAGCAGGCTGCCGGGGAATTTAACCAGGCCATTGCCAGTTACAACAAGTTGGCAAGCATGCAACCGCTGTCGCCGCAACCCCATATGCGCCTGGCGAGTGTTCACATGGCTGAAAAAGATAAGGATGCGGCAGGCAGCAGCCTTCGCAAAGGGCTGGAGATCAAGCCTGATCTGCTGGAAGCGCAGCGTGCTTTGATCGTGCTTGACCTGGAGGGGAAGAAGTTTCAGGCTGCACTGACGATGGCGCGCACAGTGCAAAAGCAACGGCCCGGGGATGCGGTGGGCCATGTGCTGGAAGGCGATATCTACGCCGTGCAAAAAAGCTGGGAGCGTGCTGTGGATGCTTATCGGGCTGGGCTCAAGCAGGGGAATTCGCCCGAACTGGCCATGAAACTGCACGCGGTTTTTCTGGCTTCCGGTAAAGGCGCGGAAGCAGATAAGCTTTCGACCTCCTGGCAGAGGGACAACCCCAAAGATGCCGCCTTTCTGTTTTACCTGGGCGACGGCGCCATTGCGCGCAAGGACTTCAGCAGCGCCGAAAAGAGTTATGCGGCGGTGATCAAGCTGCAACCCAATAATGCGATCGCCTACAACAATCTGGCATGGGTGACCTCAAAGCTGAATAAGGAGGGTGCTGTTGGCTATGCCGAGAAGGCAAATGTCTTGGCTCCAAATCAGCCGGCTTTCATGGACACCCTGGCCATGTTGCTGTCTGATAAGGGCGACTATGCAAAGGCGATGGAACTCCAAAAGAAAGCACTGGCACTACAGCCATTGAACGCCTTGTTCAAACTCAACCTGGCAAAAATTCATATCAAGGGCGGGAGAAAAGATTTGGCCCGGAAAGAGCTGGAGGAGCTGACCAAGCTGGGGGACAAGTTCGCGGGGCAGGCAGAGGTGGCCGGTCTGCTGAACGTCATGTAGATATCAAAAAGACCGGAATAGTATGCGATGACTCGCTACTGTCGGAATTGTTTACATCCAAGTGTTTGCAAGCTCCATCAGTCTGAGAATTTCTATTTAAATCAATGATCTTTCATCGCAGGCATCAAAGTTGCGTACTCATGGCATGAGTTTGTCTATTCAAGTTGCTTTTGAGTTTTGTCAAGATTTGTAACTTCCTGCGGCGCGAGAATCATCAGCTTGATAGGCACCAAGTTGAGTGAGTCAGGCGGTGAAATGGATAACGTGAGGTATGTTTATGACTGAGATCAAATCCGAATCGCCCCATGTGCAGGCTGAGGGTGTTCAACCCAGCGGCATTGGCCGCAGGCGTCTGTTGCGTGCCGGTCTGGCTGCGACCCCGGTCGTTCTGGCTGTGAGTGGGCGTTCGGCCATGGCCGCCACTTGTCCGGGCGGGCTGTCGCCGCTGACGATGGCATCACTTGATCCGGATGGTGACGGCATATGCATTGCATCGTCCCATCACACGCTAGTCAGCAATACGCTTGGGAAATCACCAGGCTACTGGAAACCCAATCCCAACGGCCAGACTTTTCAGTCCCCGTATGTTTGGCCAATTTCGCCGTTTGACAGCATCAAGACCACGGAGGGGCGGACCTATCATTGGAACCCTGACCGATGCTGGACTTACAAAAAAATTGCCAGCGACGCCGCGGGTTGGGCGACGGGCACAAAGTACAACGCCATTTTCACTGGATCTTTCGAAACACGCAGTTTCAGCCGACTTTTATTGGACACCAATGGTTCACTTGAATGGCATTTGTGTGCCGCTTATCTGAATGCCGCGGCCATGCCTGGTACGTATGCCATGACGACGGCCGAGGTGATGTTTCTGGCCGCTCAGGGGCGTTTGGTGCCGGGCGGTAAGTCACTGACGGACGGGCAGATCAAGGCGTTCCTTTTGCAAACGTGGGCATGAGTCTTGGTGGCTAAGCTGCAGACTGAGGCTGTGCTGTGCGCCGATCATGTTGGTGATGTGGTCGGCGTTCAATTTTCGCAAGAAGAAGAGCTGGCCATCTTTATCCCCAGTTCTGGGGATGTGTTGTTATGCACCGCAAGTCAATGGCGTAGTCTGAAAAATATGCCTGTGCTCAGTCTGCCGGGCTCGTTGAGCGCGCCAGTGCAAAGCGCCAGTATGGATGAGGCGGTTCCCGTCGCCGATTTAAAGTCCACACTTCTTGGCCTTGGTGCGTGCCTTGCATAAAGCCATGTCAGCGCTGCCGTTTTTTTTCTTGGCAATAAGGCCATGAATTCCATCCGGATGGACGAGCTCTCCGAGCTCGATATTGAGCACTGCTTGCGTGGGGGCGGCCTGGGTTTGCAGGTGGCGTCCTTTCGCTGTCTGCTGCGTTCCGATACGGGGCTGCTGGCAACCCCTCTGCGCCTGCTGTACCAGGACTATCCCGTCGAGCTTGCGCCTTCCGGCTTTTATGATTTCCGTATCCGGCTCTCAAGAACCCGGCCGAATTTCTGGAAAAAATGGGAAGTGGAGTTCGATTGGGAAGGTAGTAGCCCATTCCCCGCGCTACCTCTGGCGCACACCCACCCACTTTTTGAATGGGGTTTGAACTGGTGCGTGGCTACTGCCAGTGGTTTGCACACGGTTATCCATTCGGCAGTGGTCGAGCGCCATGGTCAGGCGCTGGTGCTGCCGGGCCAGCCTGGGGCGGGCAAGAGCACCTTGTGCGCGGCGCTGGCGTTGGGCGACTGGCGCCTGCTGTCTGATGAATTGACGATTGTTTCGCAATCCGATGGCCTGGTTCAGGCCGTTCCCCGCCCGATCAGTCTCAAAGGAACATCGATTGACCTGATCGGGACGCAATTCCCTTTGGCCGACATGACGGTGCCGGTGACCGAGACGCACAAAGGCTCGATTGCCTATGCCCGCGCGCCGAGTCCTGCCGTGGCATCCGGCAATATTTCGGCACCCATCGGATATGTCGTCTTTCCTCGATTCAAATCTGGCGCCGGATTGGCGTTCGAGCGCTTGTCGCGGGCGAGTGCCCTGACGGAGTTGATGAAAAACACCTTTAATGTGGGCATGATGGGCGCTGATGGCTTCGAAGCGCTGGCCCGTGCCATCGCCCACGCCAAATGTTACGCGGTGGAGTATGGTGACCTGTCCTCCATCTTGCAATGGGTTGATACAACGTGTCGCCCACCAGACTGATCGCGCTTTTGCGCTCGCCCCAGGGCATCTCCCGTGTGACTGATGCGCACTGGAACGAGGTCATTGAGCAGGGTCGCAAGACCCAGCTGCTGGGGCAACTGGCGGCGTCGCTTCAACGGGCGCAACTGTGGGATAAAGTGCCCAGTGCAGTGCAGCGCCACCTGGCGTTGGCCGAGCTGACCATCAGGCGGCGCAGCGAGTCGGCCTTGTGGGAGGCTACCACCATGCGCCGCGCCGTGGATCCGGCGATTCCGCTGGTGTTGCTCAAGGGTTGTGCCTACTTGGCATGTGCTGACGACAATGCGGCCGGGCGTTTTTTTTCGGATATTGATGTTCTTGTCCGTCGCCATGAACTTCCTGCCGTGGAGGCCGATCTGATGTCTGTCGGTTGGAAGCCCAGCCGGGTGGACGACTACGACCTTGCGTACTACCGCAACTGGATGCATGAAGTGCCGCCGATGAAGCATGTGCGGCGCCATACCGTGATTGATTTGCACCATGCCATTAACCCGCCAGTTTCGCGTTTTTTCGTTCATCCCGAGCAGCTGCTTGAACGCATCGTGGAAGTTCGCCCCGGTATCTTCGTACTTGCGGCGACAGACCGCGTCATTCACTGTGCACTGCATTTGCTGCAAGAGGGGGAGCCGAAGAAGCTGATGCGCGATTTGTACGACCTCCATTTGCTGCTGCGTCAGCACCATGGCTCGGCCGCAGGCATGGAACAGCTTCGCCATCGTGCCGTTGAGCTGAAGGTTGACACGCTGATTGAGGCTGCCATCGGTGCCGCCCACGCCCTGTTCGCGGTTGAGCCCCGCCTGGGTGAGCGTTCGGGATGGCTTCAGGCCTGTGTTGACCGTGCTGCTCGCGAAGCGAACGGCAACACCACGGTGGCCGGTGAGATGGCCGGGACGGCCGTGCTGGCCTACTCTCATTGGCTGAAAATGCCCATGCACCTGCTGGTGCCGCATTTGGTGCGTAAGAGTCTCATGCGCATGACATCCGACAAGGACTTTGGGCTTGGGCAGAACTAGGCTCTTGAATTGAAATTCACGGGGGTAGCAAAATGAAGTCCAGACTCATATTTTGTGTTCTTGTGGGCATTTTTTTTGCTGGGCCTCTGCGGGCTGACCTTGCCAGCACGATTGTCAAAGTCAAGCCGTCGGTGGTCATTGTGGGCATCTATAAAAATACCAACAGTCCGCGCTTCTCCTTGCGAGGTACCGGTTTCGTCGTCGGCAATGGAAATCTGGTCATCACCAACGCCCATGTGCTGCAGCAACCGGCTGAAGATGACCTCGAGACCGCTTTGGTCATCCAGATCCGGGTGGGCAAGAATGAAATTCAGATGCGACCCGCGACCGTGCTGGAAGTCGACAAGCTTCATGACCTGACTTTGCTGCGTTTTGACGGGCCTGCGGCACCGGCGCTGAGCGTGGGTGATTCGGGCCTGGTGCAAGAGGGGCAAGCCATTGCCTTCATGGGCTTTCCGATTGGCGGCGCGCTGGGCTTCTCCCCGGTGACGCACCGCGGCATGGTGTCTTCCATCGTCGCGGCGGCTTTGCCCACCCCGTCCGCGCAGCAACTGAATGAAAAAGCGATACGCAGCCTGCGGGTGGGTGGTAGTTTCGATATCTTCCAGCTGGATGGAACGGCTTATCCCGGAAACAGCGGGGGTCCCTTGTTTAATCCGGAAACGGGCGAGGTTCTGGGCGTTGTCAACATGGTGTTCATCAAGGGAACCCGGGAATCAGCCTTGACTAACCCGTCCGGGATCAGCTACGCCATTCCATCCGGCTTTGTTCTGCAACTGTTGCAACGGGGCAAGACCAACTGACCCCCTGTTTAACGCCCATAGACATCCTCAAAGCGCACGATATCGTCTTCGCCCAAATAGGAGCCTGATTGCACCTCGATCATCTCCAGTGCGACGCGACCGGGGTTCTCCAGACGGTGGGTTATGCCCAGTGGAATAAAGGTCGATTCGTTCTCGGACAACAGGAACGAGTTTTCACCCCGCGTCACTTTGGCCGTGCCGCTGACCACAATCCAGTGTTCGGCGCGGTGGTGGTGCATCTGCAGGGACAGTGTGCCGCCGGGCTTGACCACGATGCGCTTGACCTGAAAACGCTCCCCGGCATCGACACTGTCGTACGATCCCCAGGGACGAAACACCTTGCGATGGATCGAGCCCTCGGCCCGGCCCTGTTTTTTAAGGCTGTCCACGATCTTCTTGACGTCCTGCGTTTTGTCCTTGTGGGCGATCAGAATGGCGTCTGCCGTTTCCACCACCACCAGGTCGCTTACGCCCACACACGCCACCAAGCGGCCTTCTGACAGCGCCAGCGTGTTGTGGCAATCTTGCAGCAGCACGTCGCCCTGGCTGACGTTGCCCGACGCATCTTTGGGCAGCACCTGCCACAGGGCATCCCAGGCGCCGACATCGGACCAACCAGCGGTGAGTGGAAGGACCACCCCCGGCGGGAGCGCGTTGGCACCGGTGTCGGCACCAGCGCTGCTGGCGGCAATGCGCTCCATCACGGCGTAATCAATCGAGTCGGCAGGGCAGTTGGCAAAGGCTTCTTTGCCCACCCGCACAAACTCGCCGTCGGCGGAACCCTGATCCCACGCCGTTTGGCAGACGGCCAGAATGTCCGGCCGGCAGGCGCCCATGGCGGCCAGCCAGACCGAGGCGCGCATCATGAACAGGCCACTGTTCCAGTGGTAGGAGCCCGCATCCAGATAAGCCTGTGCGGTGGGTAAATCCGGTTTTTCTACAAAGCGGGCGATCAGCTTGGCGGGGGAGGCGCTGGTCTGGCCTGCTGGCGCCGGGTAAGCCGCCCCAGACTGGATATAGCCGTAGCCGGTCTCAGGTGCGTCGGGGGTGATGCCGAACGTGACGATGGCGCCGTCTGCCGCCAGTAGGGCGCCCTGGCTGACCACGCGTTGGAACGCCACGGTGTCGGTGATGACGTGGTCAGCCGGCATCACCAGCAAAACCGGGTCCGCTCCGTTTTTAATAGCTTCAAATGCAGCAATGGTAAGGGCTGGAGCCGTATTTCTTCCGACTGGCTCGAGCACGATAGTGCCGGACTTGCCCAGTACGCGGAGTTGCTCGGCGATAACAAAGCGATATTCCTCGTTGCACACCACCATGGGCGCTGCCAGCTCGGCGTCGTCGATGCCTTCCACCCGTCGCACCGTGGCTTGCAGCAGGGAGTCTTCACCAATCAGTGGCAGCAGCTGCTTGGGGTATTTTTCGCGCGACAGGGGCCACAGGCGGGTACCTGAGCCGCCAGACAGAACAACAGGTTGTATCAACATGGAAAGAGCAATCTCAAAAACGGGAGGGTGGAATGATCGGTGGCGGTTTTCAGGCCCGGGCATCGCCCCAGCGCAGCTGGGCGGTGTCGTCACCACGGTACAGGGTATCGCCGTGGCGGTCAACGCAGTAATCAGGCGAGACAATCATCTCGCTGAAGCGCATGTCGGCGGCAATCCGGGTGTACTCAAACAAAATGCTGCGGACCACCTTGGCGCCGGTGCGGATGTGACTACCATGGCCGATCCAGGCCGGCCCGGTGATGGTGGCGCCGGGCTCAATGCGCACGCTGGAGCCGATATACACCGGCCCTTCAATCGTGACCTCATCCCATGCAATGGAGGTGTTGAGTCCGACCCAGATGCCAGGCTTGACCTGGCGCCCGGGCATGTCCATCTGCGCCACTTCACCACTCAGCACGCGCTGCAGGACCGACCAGTAGTCGCTCACCCGTCCGATATCGATCCAGTGGAAAGGGCGACTCTGTACGTAAAACGGCAGGTTTTGTGCGACCAGTTGGGGAAACAATTGCGAGCCAATGTCATAGACCTCGCCCGACGGCACCCGCTCCAGCACCTCGGGCTCAAAAATATAGATGCCGGTGCTGGCCAGCGTGGATTTGGCCTCCGAGGGCGCCGGCTTTTCCTGAAAGGACTGAATGCGCCCGTCCGGCGCTGCCACCACAATGCCGTAATTCTTGACATCCGCCAGTGGCACCTCCAGGGCGACGACGCTGGCGATGGCGCCTTTGGCCTTGTGCTCCGCCAAGGCTGCCGTGATGTCCAGGTCAATCAGGGCATCGCCGCACAGCACCAGGGTGGTGTCATCGAAGAACCCGCTGAAGTCCTGGATGCGCCGCATGCCACCGGCAGAACCCATGGGACGGGGCAAGATGTCGCCATGCTCGCGAATACCTTCGTAGGAATAGCCAATTTGTACGCCCCAGCGCCGGCCATCGCCAAAATATTCTTCAATTCTCTGGTGATGCCAGGCCACGTTGACCATGATCTCGGTGATGCCGTGGCGCGCGAGGTGCTCAATCAAATACTCCATCACCGGCTTGCCCAAGACCGGCACCATCGGCTTGGGCAGGTCGTTGGTCAACGGCCGGACCCGGGTCCCTTGCCCGGCCGCCAGAATCATTCCCTTAGCCATGCTGGATTCCATCCCTGTCATTCATTCTGAGCACTCCGTTTGTTGTTGAAATTCAAGCCGGCGCGTACCCGCTGGGGTTGCCGCTTTGCCAGCGCCAGGCGTCCGCGCACATCGTTTCCAGCCCGCGCTCTGCGCGCCAGCCCAGCAGCGCCAAGGCCTGGGCCGGATCGGCGTAACACGAGGCGATATCGCCGGCACGGCGCGGCGCCACCTTGTAGGGCACGGGTTTGCCGCTGGCCTGCTCGAAAGCGCGCACCATGTCCAGCACGCTGTAGCCCACGCCCGTGCCCAGGTTGACTGCGAGGCACTCCGTGCGCTTTTGCAGCCGCTCCAGCGCCATGAGGTGCCCCAGCGCCAAGTCCACTACATGAATGTAGTCGCGCACGCCGGTGCCGTCGGGCGTGGCGTAGTCGTTACCCCACACATTGAGAAATTCGCGCCGCCCCACGGCCACCTGAGCCACAAAGGGCAGCAGGTTGTTGGGCGTGCCCTGCGGGTCTTCACCGATCAAGCCGCTGCTGTGAGCCCCCACCGGGTTGAAGTAGCGCAGGATGCCCATGCGCCAGGTCGGGTCGCTGCGGTAGAGGTCGCGCAGCATCTCTTCAATCACCAGCTTGGTCTGGCCATAGGGGTTGGTGGCGGACAGGGGATGGTCTTCACGCAAAGGCAGGTGCTGCGGATCGCCATACACCGTGGCCGACGAGCTGAACACCAGCGTTTTCACGTCGCACGCCGTCATCGCCTGCAGCAGCTTCACCGTACCCGTCACATTGTTGTCGTAATAGGCCAGCGGGTTTTGCACCGACTCGCCCACCGCCTTGAGGCCTGCGAAATGGATGACGGCGCTGGCACCGCTCTGGCGCAAGGCCGCCACCAGGGCCGCCGAATCGCGAATGTCGCCCTGCACCAGGCTTGGTTTCTTGCCGGTGATGCGTTCCACGCGCGCCAGTGCTTCCGGCTGGCTGTTGCAGAAATTGTCAAACACGGTGACGTCTTGCCCCGCGTTGAGCAACTCGACGCAAGTGTGGGAGCCGATATAGCCGGCCCCGCCGGTGACAAAAATCATGGGGATTTGTCTCGGTTGCTAAGTTGCGGCAAGTTTAGCGTGGGCTCCGCTTGTTGCGCTTTTCGCTGTATCAACCGCCGGATTCAACAGTGGAGGTGGCGTGTTGGTCTTGGCCGAGAATTTCTGCCAATTGCGGCAACGCGAGCTGGAGCGCCGCCTTGAGCGTATGGGGCGGGTTGATGATGAACATGCCGCTGGCGGGTAGGCCGGGACGGATGACCTCGCCCGCGTCATCGGAAGTCAACTTGCTTGACTTCACGGTCAAGGTTGCATTCAGCCAGCTCTTCCCAGCTTTGGTGGCCAGGGTTTTCAGTTTGCGCGGCACGTCATGTGCCTCCGGCCGTGGAATGAGGGGGTACCAGACGGCGTAAGTGCCGGTGGCAAATCGTGTCAATGAGTCAGCGACCATCGCCACCACGCGGGCGTAGTCGTTCTTGATTTCGTAACTGGGGTCACTCAACACCAGCGCCCGACGGGCCGGGGGCGGCAGGAATTTCTTGATGCCTTCAAAACCATCCTCGCGCAGCACGGCGACCTGGCGCCCCGCTTCCAGCTGGGCGATGTTGGCGGACAGTGTTTTGGCGTCGGTGGGGTGAATCTCAAACAGCTTGAGCTTGTCACGTTCACCCAGCAGGCGCTGGATGATGAAAGGTGAGCCGGGATAAACCTTGTGGCTGCCCTTGTTGTTGAAGCTGGCGACCAGATCCAGATAGTCCTTGATGATCGGAGCCAATCCTCCTTCTGCTATAGATTTTGCGGCGACTGACGCTTTCTTGACGGGGGCTGCAGGTGCATTTAATGCAGAAAGCAGTTTCAAAAAGCCATGGGCGGCTTCGCCACTGGTTTCAGCATATTCACCGTCGAGCCGGTACAGGCCGGCGCCGGCATGGGTGTCGAAAACCGTGAGCGCCGTGTCTTTTTGCAGCAAATGCCGCAATATGGCGATCAGTACGGTGTGTTTGAGAACGTCGGCATGGTTGCCGGCATGGAAGGCGTGGCGATAACTAAACATGCTGAATTTTAACCGGCTCCCGCCCAATTTTGTATAATGTCGGGCTTCGCAGCGCTTTTGTGGCTCCGCGGCGGAGCTAGCCCCCACCTAAGAGATTCCCATCAGAGGAACGCCGACCGTGGAAAAGAGCCGCAAGGAAGCTAACCCCTTAGGTTAGGCAAACCCTCAATTAAGAGAAATCTCATGACCAAAACTTTCAGCGCCAAACCCGCTGACGTGGTGCACGAGTGGTTTGTGGTTGACGCGACCGATAAGGTCCTCGGACGAGTAGCCAGCGAAGTTGCTCTCCGTTTGCGCGGCAAACACA
>DAITMI010000014.1:0-7022 GCA_036835225.1 Rhodoferax sp.
TGTGGCTCCATTACGCCGAACATCGGTGGCTCCATTACGGCGGTCAGTGACACCAGGCAGACTGGCCCCTGAGCTTGCCCACGTTGCGTGCGGCCAGTAAACCCATATCCAGCAAGAAAAACGCCAGCATGCCTTTGAATAAATCGACGGAGAAAGGCTTCATCGCAGCCTGGCCCGAATCGCCGGTCAGCACGCCGATCAACATGGCTCCCAGAAGCAACAATTGCGCGCCGTCGGTCAGTGCTTCGTGCAGGACGCCTCCCAGGGGCGCATTGCTTGAACCGGCCGTGTCCCGCGAGGCAGATGCTGTAGCTTTTTGACGGGCATGGTTAGCCAGCACCACCGCCAGCACAATGGCAGGCGACTCCATCAGCGCCATGGCAGCAGCCATATGACCGCCGAAGTGGATGGCATGGGTATCGAGATACTGCATCGCGGTGATAAAGGTGACAGCGCTGACAGACCCGTAGGTGGCAGCGATTGCCGCCGCATCAAAGCCGTTGAGGAATCGACGCAGTACCTGGTACCCCAGAACGGGCACCAGTATGGCCATGCCCAGTGCAGCGCCCAGGCTGATAAGCACCTCGGCCGTCAAACCGGATTGGGCCAGGGCAAAACCGCCCTTGAGGCCCAACGCCATCAGCAGATACAAGGATAGAAACCGCGATATTTGCGGCGGTATTTCCAAATTTGACTTCAGCGAACCGGCCAGGATGCCAAACACAAAGAACAAAATGGCGGGATCGAAGAAGCTTTGCATCTGTATTTCTCAGGTTTCAGTCAAAAATGTCGTTCAACCACGACTTCTTGCGTTCCCGGTGGTAACGCTGCCCCCTCGGTAGTCAGAGTCTTCAAAGTCGGGTTGGCGGTGATCCCTTGCTGCTGGCGCAGACACCGTGGCGGCCGGTGCGGCTACAGTCGCCGCCCGATCCAGCAGCTTGTCGAGTTCACCGCGGTCAAGCCAGATGCCGCGACAAGCGGGGCAGTAGTCAATTTCGACACCCTGTCGATCGGTCATGACCAAGGTGGAATCAGGGCAGTTTGGGCATTTCATGGTTGTCACCTTTCATTCAAAGTTAGTCGTTCGATCCACCGAGGCCAAACAGGCTCAGCAGACTGGTGAACAAGTTGAACACCGACACATACAGGCTCACTGTGGCCATGACATAGTTGGTCTCACCCCCGTTCACAATGCGGCTGGTCTCAAACAGAATCAACCCCGCCGACAACAAGGCCACCATGGCTGACACCGCCAAGCCCAAGGCCGGCATTTGGAGAAACATCGCCGCAATCCCGGCTATCAGCGCGATGACCATACCGACGAACAGAAAGCCACCCATGAAGCTGAAGTCGCGCCGAGTTAGCAGCACATAGCTGGAGAGCGCGAGAAAAGTGGCACCGGTAGCGGCCAATGCAAGCGTGATGGTTTGTGCGCCGCCGGGCAAAGCCAGGGAATGCGTCAACAGCGGCCCCAGGGTGTAGCCCATGAAGCCCGTCAAGGCGAATACTGCTGGCAAGGCCCATGCGCTGTTTTGCAGTTTGTGCACGGCGTACAGCAGACCAAAGTAGCCCACCAACGTGACGATCAAGCCGGGTGCCGGCAGTTGCAGCGTGAGCATTGCCACGGCCACCCCGGTGCTGAACAGAAGGGTCATGGCCAGCAAGGCATAGGTGTTGCACAAGACCCGTTTGACATCGTCTGAATGCAATTCTCCGGACGAGGTAGTACCTACGGATAGGTCATCGCGGTACTGGCCAGCATTGCCAGAAGGCAGGGGTGAATGGGCATTGTTCATGGTGGTTCTTCCATATTGGGTTGCAGGTGTTAACTATCTAGAGCCAGTTTCGCGGTGCGGCCGCGCACGGGTTTTTGATGGCGTTGCAAGCTGCGCGTCAGCACCCGGGTAGCCCGGCCCAGTGAGCGGTCCAGCGCTGTGCGCCAGTCGCGCGCCAGCGAGGCGATGACCACTGTGCCGGTGGTCTCGGTGCTTAGCTCGACCTGGCAGCGTTTGTCGACCCCACCACGCGGGCCGTTCACGTCCGAGAACTGCACTTTGGCGCGCGGCACCAAAGCCGTCAGCCGCCGCAGGACAAAGCGAACACGCTCAACCGACAAGTCGCGCATATTGGCGCCATCAGCATCGCGAGATTCAAAAATGATTTGCATTGAGTTTTCTCCTGTGGGTTAAAGAAGGCTCAAGGATAAGAAGCAATTCGATGTTTAAAAAGCAGATAATTTCTCATCCAGATTCCTAAAAAGCCTGATGATGAGCGCGTCCTTTGAAGTTTTTTGCACTGCTGCACCTGGCCAAGCTGCTCCGACAGTCTGGGTCATGCGATGACCCGGTCCCACGCGCCATAACGCTCATGTATCGGCCCACGCCGGATTGACAGTGCCATCAGCGTCGCGCCAGCGACCACGCTGACGAGCAGCGCCGCCGCTTCACCCGCGAACACAAAAGGCGAGGCCATCAAGCCGGCGCCCAGCGGCAGGTTCAGCCAGCGTGCTGGGCGGGCAACTTCAGCCGCTGCAATTGACACCACGGTCAGCACCAGCGACCCAATCACATGGTGGGCGTGCGCCAGGTTGCCTTCCACGCTTGGCCACAGGCGCGTGAACAGCAGGGCCAACCCGATCAGCGCGGCCAGCCCACGGTTCCATGGAAGGTTCACGCCGCCAGCCATCATGTTGCGCAGCACCGCGCCGGGTGGCTGGTTGAACTCGTCCAAGCCGCGGCTGGTGCCGTCTGAGCCGGCAGGCAGCGTGTCGGTGTCACCACGAAAGAACACCGCAAACCCGTTGCGACCGGCCTGCACACGGCGGCGCATGAACTGCAGCGTCGCGATCAATTCGTCCAGCGAGTATGGAATCTGGATCAGGATGGCCGCCGCGCCGATCAGCGTCACGGTGCTCCATGTGCCAATCACGATCGGCTGGATGATGACGAAGATGATCGACGTGATGCCAAGCGGGGCAATCATCAGCCCGAACAACACCACCAGCCAGGGCATGGTGCGCCAGCGCGCTTTGGCGCCGACCAGTCCGGTCAGAATCTCCAGCAGGTAGGTGTAGCCGCCAAGGGCCGCATCCGACACCGGAAACGCCTTGGAGACGGCAGAGGTGATGACCTCCTCGGTTCCATTTTGCGGATCGATTGGCGAGCCCTCGAAGAACGGGTCCCACACATGGGAAATATGACCGAGCTGATAGGCGGCCAGATAACGCGCCACAAACAGGCCGATCAGCGCGGTGGCGATGATCGGCACGCGTTGTGTCCAGGCCGACGGGTTGTAGCTCCAGCCCGGCGGAATGTCCGGGCCGGTCAGCGCAGCCAGTGCCGATGGGCCGGGCTCGGGCTTGGTGCAAACGGCAAAGCCGAAGATCAGCGCGCCGACCAGCGTGTCCGACAGGTAGGCCGCTGCGTTGCCGGTGTGGAAAAGGAACGGAATGGCCATCACCACCGCGCCGATGCCGGCGCACACCCAGCGCGCTGCGGTGCCGCGCTGCGACGAGGCCGCCGTGGCAAACACCATCAGCAGTGCGCCCAGCGCCATTTCGCTCCCGCGCAGCAGGGGCTCCTGCACGGCGATCAACAGTGGCTGGGTCAAGAGCCAACTGCCCAAGGCGATGTTGACAAAGTGCAGCCAGCGGTTGTCGCTTAACTCGGCGGCAAACTGCTGCTGATGGCGCAGGTCTTCGGGGTCTTCGCCGACCACGCTGGCAGCCGACACCCAGTCGGGTGGGATCACGCCGTTGCGCCGGTACCAGCCGATTGGGTCGTCCTTCAGGGACTGCACCAGGCGCGGCAATTCGTCCTTGAAGTTGTGCTGCGGCTCCCAGCCCAGCAGCTCGCGGGCGCGGCGCGTGTTGAGTGCGTAGTGGTCGTCGGCCATCTCAGCCATGAAGGGCCTCACGAACGGGGCTTGGCCCTTGTCGATGATGTCGGGAATGACCGGTTCAAGCTTGGTCTGAGCCCACAGCCCGGCCGCAGCGAGGGATTTGGGCACCGCGCGGTCGGCCAGTCATCGACACCGTGCATCAATGCACCCAAGCGGTCTTGCAGTGCGTCGTAGCCCATGGCATCGGCTTCGCCAACCAGGATGGCCGTGTCCGCTGGCAGGGCATGGTGGCGGTCGATGGTGCGCCTGAAGGCATCGAGCATGTCTTCGCGGTGCAGCATGGCCTGGCCAACCAGGGTGCTGCCAGAGTAGAAATAGCTTTGCAGGTCACGCTCGTAGATGCGCGCAAACTGCTGAGCCATGGTCGGCACCAGCGATTGGTCGTCATAGACACCGGCCAAGCGCAGGTTCACGCAGGGAATGGCACCGTGCTCCTGGCTCACCACCGCTTCGGCCGCCGCCTTAGACCTGGGGTAGGCCCAGCGCGGCCCAATCGACTGAATTTCGTCGATGCGTTCACCCGGCTTACATGGTGCATGGACCAGCATCGTGCTGGCATAGATGAACTGCTCGACCTCAAACGCCTGCAGCGCACGTAGCAGGTGCCGCGTGCCGTCGATATTGACGCTTTGGTAGCGCGGGTCATCGGCATTGCTGAAATCAAAATAGGCCACCAGATGCACCACGCTGGCGATGTGCGCCCCAAAGGCGTCACGCAGCTTGTGCAGCGCAAGATCGATGGCGGCCGGCGATGCAAAATCCGCCTGCAGGATCGGGAACGGACCGTCCCGGGCCTTGCGGTCCAGTCCAACCACTTGGTAGCTGTCACTCAGCGCGCGTGCCAGCGACTGCCCGAGGTTGCCGGTGGCACCGGTGATGAGTACCAGGGGGCGGAAGGGTGCGGTCGTCATGGGCTTGGTTTCCTGTTGCTTGAATGTGTTAGCGTTAGCAGATTGAACGTGGGCACTGTGAGCCCGTTGGTCGCAAAAAACTTCAACCAAATCGCCATGTCAGTCACCAAGTTCTCCGAACGCTTCTTTGCAATGGGTTTCGCTGTCGTTGTCATCCTGTTTGCCGGCTGCGCGGTGGCCTTGATCGCCTTCTCTGGCATCGATCTCTGGCGTGCTGTGCAGCCAAGCGAGGCGCTATCGCTGACCAAACGCTTTGACTTGATACTTGACTGCATTGCCATGTTGACCATTGCAATGGCCGCCATGGAACTAGCCCAGACCATCGTCGAAGAGGAGTTCGAGCACGCAACCCGGCTTGGTCCTGCGGCGCGCGCACGCCGTGTGCTGTCGCGCTTCTTGGTGGTGGTGATCGTGTCGCTGGCGATCGAATCACTGGTGGCCATCTTCAAGCTGATGCATGACGATCCTGCCAAAATTTCGGACGCCTCATTCATTGCGTTCGCAGCGGCAGCCTTGCTGGTCGCCTGGGGCATCTTCATCAGATTGAGCCAGTATGGGCAAGCGCGGGGAGACTGAGTCTTGTCCCTGCTGCGTCCGCCACGATTCGTTTCAAGTGCTGCTGCAGACCGAAGCATGCAGCGCCCTCAACTTCACTGAAGCACTGAAGCATCGGCTTTGCCAGCCACCGTGGCCGCACGGAGCCCCCAGTGGTGGCTGGCTGCGTCGAGCACCGAGGCCTCTCCATTCGCCAGGTGCTGGTCGGCCTTGACGACAGACGTAGCAACGCGCAGCAACTTGCTTTGCAGCTGCGGCTCGTCCACCTCGGCCATCAGCGAGACCATAAACCCATCGCCAATGTGGGACAGTAGCGAGCGACCATTGAATCCCTCCATCAGCAAGTCCTCGCACAGCGTCTGCACGATGCCAAGCATGTCCTGTGGTTCCAGGCCCAAATCACGCGCGCCATCAAGTCGGTTCAGTGCTTCGTACTCCGACTGAGAGACGTGGCCATCAGAGATGAGGATGAGCGCCACGATACGTGCGGCGGCTTCGGGGCTATTGCGGGGGTAGGAGCGCATGGTGGTGTCCTTAAGTGAACGGGTGAAAAAGGATGGAAAAGGATAGGGTCACATAGCAAGGCGACGCAGGGCAAAGCGCACGCGCTCCACCGACAAATCGCGCATCTGGGCGCCATCTGCATCGCGGGATTCAAAAATGATCTGCATGGTGTTTCTCCAATCGGTTAAAGAAGACCTGAAGATAGGGGAAAAATTGATTCTTAAAAAGCAGATAACTTCTTATCAAAATTCCTAGAAAAACTGACCATGACTACTTCTTTCAGTTACAAGCATCTGTACTACTTCTGGGTGGTGGCCAAAGAAGGTGGCATCTCGCGAGCCGCAGAAAAGCTGGACATGGCCGTGCAAACCGTGAGCGCACAGGTGCGAGAACTGGAACGCTCGCTAGGCTATGCACTGCTGAAACCTGCCGGGCGCGGGCTGGTGCTGACCGATGCGGGACAAGCCGCCATGCAGCAGGCCGATCAGATTTTTCAACTGGGCGAGAGCTTGCCAGCGCGGGTGCGTGATGCTGCCAGCACGCCGACCATTCGGTTGGCCGTGGGCATTTGTGACGGACTACCAAAACTCGTGGTGCGGCGGCTGTTGCAGCCGGTGATTCCTGAATCCAACTTGCGCCTGTTGTGTCATGAGGGAGAGTTTGACGATTTGCTGGGCGACCTGGCTTTGCACCGGTTGGATGTAGTGTTGTCAGACCGCCCCGCGCCCCTTAACCCCAACATCAAGCTTTACAACCATGCGCTTGGGTCATCCACTATTGCCTGGTATGGCACCCCCGCGGTGGTGGATGCCGCGAGCAAAAACTTTCCGGAAAGCCTGGCCGATGTGCCCCTGCTGCTGCCGACCGGACATACCGCCGTGCGGGCTCGCCTGGACCACTGGTTTGAGCAACGCGCCATTCGGCCGCGCATTGTGGGCGAGTTTGAGGACAGTGCCTTGCTCAAGACCTTTGGTGCCAGCGGTATGGGCGTGTTCCCGGCGGCTGAATGGGCGCATGACGATCTGCTGGCCCATTACGCGGTGAAACGTTTGGGCCCATGTGAGGGGGTCACCGAACATTTTTTTGCTATTGGCACTGAAAAGAAAGTGCAACACCCGCTGGTGCAGCGCTTGTTGCAACCGGCGCTTTAGC
>DAITMI010000014.1:7122-35475 GCA_036835225.1 Rhodoferax sp.
GTTTCTGGCAGGAGTACCGGGCAGAACGCACTCTGGCGGCGCTCAAGGACATGCTGGCAGCGCACGCTCGTGTGCGCCGTGACGGGCAGGTGGCTGAGGTAGACGCCAGCCAGTTGGTGCCAGGCGATATCGTCTTGCTCGAAGCCGGCGACCGGGTGCCGGCCGATGGTCGCCTGCTGGTTGCCCACAACCTGGAGGCTGAAGAAGCGGCGTTAACCGGTGAATCCCACGCTGTGAACAAGCATACCGGCGCACTTGAAGGTGCTGACCTGCCGCTGGGTGACCGCCTCAATCTCTTGTACATGAATACGGTACTTACCCGTGGCCGCGCTGAATTGCTGGTGACCAATACCGGCATGCGTACCGAGATGGGCAAGCTGGCCGGGATGATTGCCAGTGCCGACGAAGCGCAAACACCATTGCAGCGGCAGTTGAATACGCTAGGCAAAAAACTGGCCGCGATTGCCGGTGCCGTCGTCAGCGCAATTTTCCTGATCGATTTCGTGCGTGGTCTGCCATGGACCGAAGCCGCGATGACCGCCGTTGCGCTGGCCGTTGCCGCTATTCCAGAGGGGCTGCCGGCCGTGGTGACGGTGACCCTGGCTATCGGCATGTGGCGGATGGCGAAGAATCGCGCCATCCTCAAGAAGCTATCCGCCGTCGAGACACTGGGCTCGACCACCGTGATCTGTTCCGACAAGACTGGCACCCTGACCTTGAATCAGATGACGGCACGCGCTGGCTGGTTTGCTGACCAGTGTTTCACGGTCAATGGTGAAGGTTACCGGGCGGACGGCGCAATCGAGGCCGTGCCCGATACAAATCTGCGCCCCTACCTGTTACCAATGGCCTTATGCACTGACTCGCGTGTGAACGACGGACTTTTGATTGGTGACCCAACCGAAGGTGCGCTGTGGGTGCTGGCGCAAAAAGGTGGCGTCGATCCGGAAGCGGAACAGGCGCATCGCCCGCGTATCGCCGAGATCCCCTTCGATTCGGCCCACAAATTCATGGCCACCTTCCACCATGCTGGTGAAGTGGTGGAGATGTTCATCAAGGGCGCGCCGGACGTTTTGTTGGGGCGTGCCACCCGTTATCTTAGCCCGGCTGGCGAGCAGCCCATCGACAGCATTTCCCGCCTGCGTATTGAGCAAGAAAATCTGGCCCTGGCCGATCAAGCCTTGCGCGTTCTGGCTGTGGCTCGTCGCATCATCCCCGCCCGTGATTTTGACCCGGCCGGTGACCTGATGGCGTGGACGCAAGAGTTAACCTTCCTCGGGCTCGCCGGCTTGATGGACCCGCCGCGCGCTGAGGCCAAGGCGGCGATTGCCTTGTGTGTTGAGGCTGGCATACAGGTCAAGATGATTACGGGCGACCACAAGGCAACGGCTGCCGCCATCGCCCGTGAACTTGGGCTTCGTGGCGAAGTGATCAGCGGTGCGGAACTGGACGCGCTGGACGACGCGGCTTTGGCCAATCGCGTGAACGACACTGCCGTCTTCGCCCGTGTCTCGCCAACCCACAAGGTGCGCATTGTTCGTGCGCTGAAAGCGCTGGGCCACGTCGTCGCCATGACGGGCGATGGCGTCAACGATGCCCCGGCCTTGAAAGCGGCCGATATCGGGGTGGCAATGGGCATTACGGGAACAGCGGTCACCCGGGAAGCCGCCACGCTGGTGCTGACCGACGACAATTTCGCCACCATCGTGCGCGCCGTCAAAGAGGGGCGCGTGGTCTATGACAACATTGTCAAGTTCGTTCGCTTCCAGTTATCCACCAATATTGGCGCGATTCTGACGGTGCTCGCCGCTACGCTACTCGGCTGGTCGGCGCCGTTTACCGCCATTCACCTGCTGTGGATCAACATCATTATGGATGGACCACCCGCCATGACGCTGGGGATTGAGCCAGCTCGTCCCGGCATCATGGGCGACAGGCCCCGCTCGCAACGGGCGCAAATTCTAGACATGGGGCGCCTGCTGCGTCTGGTGCTCTACGGCCTGACCATGATGGTCGGAACACTCCTCATGTTCCAGTACGGCCTGGCCAGGCACGGACCGTCTTATGCCTTGACGCTGGCTTTCACGACCTTCGTGCTATTCCAGTTCTTCAATGTCTTCAACGCCCGCTCGGAACACAGCACAGTTTTCAACAAGAATTTTTTCAGCAACGGCAAACTCTGGCTCGCCTTGGGCGCCGTCTTGGGAATGCAGGTGCTGGCCGTCCACTGGGCCCCGGCACAGTCCATCTTCGATACAGTTGACCTGAAATCGGATGACTGGCTTCTGGCCATCGCTGTTGCGTCCTCGGTACTTCTTCTAGATGAAGGACGTAAATTGCTCATGGGGCTTGCACGGGGCAAAGTGATGGCTCCCGGCGCCTCAGGCAATTCAAAGCACCGATAAGGAATAGCGGCAGCGGCTCGCGTTTACAAACACGCCGGCTGGCTGCTGCCCAAGGTGGCCCAGAGCCGCAGAGCGCAAGTGTTTGCACACAGACCTTCATAAAAGTGATTTTGGTTCGCAAAAACAGGAGTTTCCCAGCGGATTTTCTTGCTTACTGAGCAGCATCAGGTCGGGCACCATCATGGAATTCCTAAATGAAGGGCGAACGACTGTGGGTTTGATGACAGACAGAAAACGACGTTCATGACGTACCAGACACCGCAAGGGCCTGTTCGCCTGATACGCTGACTGCCATGAAACTCAGCCGTTTGTACCAGCCACGCAATCCACTTTTTTGGATCATGGTGGCGTTGAACCTGCTGTCCATGGTTTTGGGTTGGATCACACATACCCAGTTGCCAGGTGTATTTGTCAGTTTGGTGATTGTGGTGTTTGCCATTGGCAATGCGGTGTTGGGTGCCTACCTAATGTGGCGGCTGGTCAACTCCTGAGTCTGGATCGCGGCAGAATCAGGTCGGATACCCTCTGCGTTGCCAATCAAAGCTATTTCTGTAAATGGGCTCTTGAAACATGACTTATTTGCTTTTTTTCGCCGGGCTTGCCGCCCTCATCGTAGGTGCCGACGTGTTGGTGCGGGGTGCCTCACGCCTGGCTCTGTCGCTGGGCATCTCGCCCCTGGTGGTGGGGCTCACGGTGGTGGCTTTTGGCACAAGTGCGCCAGAGGTAGCGGTGTCTGTGGGTGCAGTGCTTGACGGCAAGACGGGCTTGGCTCTGGGTAACGTGGTGGGCAGCAACATCTTCAATGTACTGTTCATTCTGGGCCTGTCTGCATTGATCGTGCCGCTGGTGGTCAACATCCAGTTGATTCGCCAGGAGGTGCCCATCATGCTCGGCGCGAGTTTGCTTCTGCTGCTGCTCTCACTTGATGGACTCCTGAGCTGGAACGACGGCGTGCTGCTGATGATCCTGCTTGCGGCGTACACAGTTTTTCTGGTGGTTCAGTCACGGCGCGAAAGTCAGGCCGCCCAGGACGAATACACCCAGGAGTTTGCGCCCACAACGCCAGCCCCCTGGCTGGCCCGGATCTGGGTGCAGTTGTTGCTGATTGCGGCTGGTTTGGCGCTGTTGGTACTGGGCTCAGATTGGTTGGTACAGGCTGCCGTGTTGATTGCTAAAGCTATGGGGGTTAGCGACCTGGTGATCGCGCTGACCATTATTGCGGCTGGCACTTCCATGCCAGAAGTGGCCACCTCCATCGTGGCGGCCATCAAGGGCGAGCGGGACATTGCGGTGGGAAATGTGGTGGGCAGCAACATCTTCAACGCACTGGGCTGCATGGGCATTGCCAGCCTGGTCTCAGGCAGCGCCGGCCTGGTGGTGCCACCGGCAGTGATGAGTTTTGACCTGTGGGTGATGGCTGCCGTGGCGCTTGCGTGTGTGCCGATGTTCATCACCGGGCAGTTGATTGCCCGCTGGGAAGGTGCCTTGTTTCTGGGCTACTACGCGGCCTATGTGGCCTATTTGGTCCTGGCTGCCCAGCAGCATGACGCATTGGGCGCGTTCTCAGCGGCCATGCTGAGCATTGTATTGCCCTTGACCGTGGTTACCCTGGTGGTGCTTGCGCTGCCCAAACCCATCAAGCCAAACTAAGGCAAGCGCCCAAGCTATGGCAAGTACCCAAACACTCTCTTTTTTACGATGTTTTCGTCCATTAAATGCTGCTTTTTAAATGGTGTTTTGCGCATTAACCTGATCTCCGTTCTTTCATTTCTACAGGAGATTCACATGCAACGATTACTCGCAATGCTGGCCGTGGTGTTCACGCTGGGCCTTTCCACCGTGGCCATGGATGCAGAGGCCGCCAAGCGCATGGGCTCTGGCAAATCCCTGGGCACACAACGCCAGGCGACCCCGGACAAGGCGCCCGCCGCGCCAACCCAGTCCGCGGCAGGCGCAGGCACACCCGCTGGGGGTGCGGCCGCGCCTTCACGTTCATGGATGGGGCCGGTGGCTGGCATTGCGGCAGGCCTCGGCCTGGCTGCACTGGCATCCCACCTGGGCTTTGGTGAAGAGTTGGCCAGCATGCTGATGTTTGGCTTGATGGCAGTCGCCGTCATGGTGGCGATTGGCTTTTTCATGCGCAAACGAGCTGCCGCGAAGCAGTCCACCGCGTCTGGACTAGGGCGTTTGCAATATGCGCATGCAAGCGCCGGTGCGGCACCCAATACAAGCAGACCTGAGCAAGAGTCCCCCGCCTACAAAGTCGCCACGCCCGCAGCAGGTAACAGCGCCCTTGGGTCGGGCATCGGTTCAGGCATTGGTGCAGGGGTGGCCAGCGCAAGCCGGATTCCAGCCGACTTTGACACCGCAGGCTTCGAGCGCAATGCCAAGGTCAACTTTATTCGCTTGCAAGCGGCCAATGATGCAGGCGACCTGGACGACATCCGCCAGTTCACTACGCCCGAAATGTTTGCCGAGTTGAAGCTCGAAATGGCCGACCGCTGCACTGCGGTCCAGAAAACAGACGTAGTAAGTATCAAAGCTGAAGTGATCGAAGTGGACGAAGACGCGGACCGCTATCTGGTGAGCGTGCATTTCACGGGTGTGATTCGCGATGGCACCAGCGAGCCAGATGAGTCGTTTGACGAGGTCTGGCATTTGATGAAGTCACGTCAGGGCAGCAGTGGTTGGGTGCTATCTGGAATTCAACAAATGCCGTGAGTTTGCATGACTACCTGCTGATACTGCTATTTATAGTGGTCGGCATTGCGGTCGGTGTGGTGCCCCAGGTAGTGGGCTATGTACTGGGGCCCAACCGACCCGACAAAGCAAAAAATTCCGCATACGAATGCGGGTTCGACGCGTTTGGCGATGCGCGCATGCCGTTTGACGTGCGCTATTACCTGGTTGCTATCCTCTTCATCTTGTTTGATCTGGAGATAGCATTCCTGCTCCCTTGGTCGGTATCGCTCAGGGAGATTGGCCCTACAGGCTTTTGGGCGGGTATTGTTTTCTGGGCATACTCGCGGTCGGTTTCCTATACGAATGGAAAAGAGGGGCGTTGGACTGGGAGTAGCGCCCCCCGAACTTTCGATTGAGAAAAAAATGATTGATTTAGTCAAGCTGATTCAGCTTGCGGCGGCCATATTTTGGATGGGCGGTATGGCGTTCATGTTGATGGCGTTGTGACCTGCAGCCGTTGCGCTGTTGCAGCCGCCCGAACGTCTGATGTTGATGGGGGCCGTATGGAAGCGATTCTTCCCGGTCGTCTTGGTGTCCATCGTCGCGCTGTTTGCGACCGGTACCAACCTTTACACCACGCTCTTTCGGGCAATCAAGGCGGCGAGCGGACACGGAGCCGTGCCGCTGGGTTGGAACGTGATGTTGGTGTTGGGCCTGCTGATGATGGTGATTTTTGGCCACATCTACTTTGCGGGCTACGCAAAATTCAAGCGTGCGATGGCAGTTCAGGATTGGCCTTTGGCAAGCAAGTCTGCTGCGCAAGTGCACGCATTGATGATCACCAACTTCGTCTTGGGCTGGCTGGCCATCGTCGCCGTTCGTCTGGTGCGTTAACGAAATCCTGAAGCTGTCCGCTGTTGCAGCAGGCGTCACATTAGGAAAACGGGCCAGACGCGCTTAGCGTACGATTTCTTCCGTTTTCTGAGACGACCCCAGCCACGCGCCGCCCACGTGACAAAAGTGACCGAAGCTCCATCGGGCATTCTGTGTTCCGCAGCTACGCGGTCCGGGTGGTCGGGTAGACGAAACTCGGAGGATCATGAATGACAAAACAGCTGCGTGAACGCTGGGGCTCGGGCCGGGGCTTTTTGCTGGCCACCCTCGGCTCCGCGGTGGGTCTGGGCAACGTCTGGCGGTTTTCCTATGTGGCGGGAGAAAACGGAGGTGGCGCGTTTTTGCTCGTTTACCTGGTGATGGTGTTTCTGGTCGGTGTGCCGTTGCTGTTGGGCGAGTTCGCGCTGGGCCGCAGCACGCAACTCGAAAGCGCGGCTGCGTTCGAAGCGCTGGCTCCTGCTTCCCCCTGGCGGCATGTGGGCCTGCTGGGGGTGATGGTTGCCGGCCTCATTCTCGCCTACTACGCCGTGATCGCCGGCTGGGTGCTGAAGTACCTGTCGCTGCACCTCATGGGCAGCACACAGGAGTTCGCGGTGGTGGGCTTCGATAGCGCATTTCGCGGCTTCATTACGCACCCGCTTGAGCCCATCGCCTGGCAATTCGCGGTCATGGCGCTCACGGTGGCCGTCGTCGCTGGCGGGGTCGAGCGCGGTATCGAAGCAGTCAGCAAGCTCTTGATGCCGGCCCTGGGTCTGCTGCTGCTGGCGCTCGCCATGCATAGCGTGACCCTGCCTGGTTTCGGGCAGGGCGTGGCCTTTTTGTTGCAGCCCGACTGGAGCGCGCTGATGCGACCGAAGGTCTATCTCGCTGCTCTCGGGCAGGCATTCTTCTCGATCGGACTGGCGATGGGTGTGTGATGGTGACCTACGGCAGCTACGTGGCGCCACAGCGCCGCCTGCCCCGTGCCGCCGTCATTATTGCCATCGGCGACACGTTATTCGCTATTGCCGCCGGATTGGTGATTTTCCCTGCCGTCTTCAGCTTCGGCCTCGACCCGGCGCAGGGACCAGCCCTGGCGTTTGTCGTTCTGCCCGAAGTGTTTACGCAAATGAAGGGTGGGGCGTGGGTCGGTGCCGCCTTTTTCGTCCTTCTGAGCATTGCCGCACTGACCTCGGCGGTGTCACTGCTAGAGGTGGAGGTGGCCTTTGCCATGCACCGATGTGGCTGGTCACGTCGGCGCGCCAGCCTGGGGCTAGGTGGCCTCATTTTTTTGCTGGGCATCCCGGCCTCGCTCGGTTTCGGTCCTTGGGTCGGGTTGACCCTAGGCGGGCGCGGCATTCTGGATGCAATGGACTTTGTCGCAGCCAACATTCTGCTGCCCCTGAACGGCCTGCTCATCGCCCTGTTTCTGGGCTGGGTCTGGCACCGCCGCGACGCGCTGGCCGCCAGCGATTTGCCCGTCAGCAGCCTGGGTAGGTTTTGGCGCTTGAGCGCGCGCTACACGATGCCACTGCTCGTGGCCGTGGTGTTGGTGCGCAGTGTGTTGGGGGCGTGAAGTGCTGAGCCCCAGCGGTAACGCCTGCGCATAGAGGTGTGATCCGGTTGACGCTGCGGCCTATGCCGAATCGGGCAGCGTCTGCTGGACCTGTGTCTCTGCCTTCAGCCAGTCATCAAGCTCATGCCCATCGACATGGCCGCGCGCCTCATACAAGGCATAGGCGGTCTGGCGAACCGCTAGCTCACGCTCATCAGTCAGACCGGCCTGGACACGCCCGATGGCGCCATCGGGATCCGGCTGTGAGGAGGTGGTCGTGGTCGTTATCCCGCTACGCGCGGTCCGGCCATGCTGCTGTTTCATCGCGAATCTCCTGAAAGGGGAAGGGGGCGGTGCAACGACGGTCTCACGACCTCATCAATGCACTATATGAACATACGCGTTTGTTCACGCGTGGCCTTGCGCCAAATCAACTCACGCAGGAATGGTGGGGTGGTGAACGCCGACACATCTCGAACGATTCCGGGGATTCAGCAGATGCGCGGCAGCGGTTCACCGCTCAGCCAGTCCACCACCCGGCGTCCGCCGAAGGTGGTGGTCATCTGCACGAAGCGGTGCGGGTCTGCGCTGACATGACCGATTCGGGACGCTGATCGACCGAGCGGATGCGCACGCATCGCCGCCAGCACCGTTTCGGCGGCATCCGGGGCGACGACGGCCACCAGCTTGCCCTCGTTGGCGATGTACAGCGGGTCGAGCCCCAGCAACTCGCAGAGGGCTGTCACTTGGGGAAGTACGGGTATTGCGGCTTCCTGCAACAACATACCCACCCCGGACTGGCGCGCGATCTCGTTGAGCGTGGTGGCCAGGCCACCGCGCGTCGGGTCGCGCAACACGCGCACCGCCCCTTCGGGTACCGCCGCCAGCATGGCGGCCACCAGGGTGTGCAGCGCCGCGCTGTCGGAGCGGATAGCGGTGTCGAAATTAAGCGACTCACGTTGCGACAGCACCGCCACGCCATGCTCGCCGATGCTGCCCGACAGCAGCACCACATCACCCGGGCGCGCCCTGGCGCCGCCAATGACGCGCTCTGGGGGCAAGGCGCCCAGTCCGGTGGTGCTGATGAACACGCCATCGCCCTTGCCCCGCTCCACGACCTTGGTGTCGCCAGTGACGATGGGCACCCCGGCTGCACGCGATGCCGCCGCCATCGATTCGACAATAAGCTTCAGATCCGCCAGCGGGAAGCCCTCTTCCAGAATGAAGCTGGCGCTCAGGTACAGCGGTGCCGCACCCAACATCGCCACGTCGTTGACCGTGCCATGCACCGCCAGGCTGCCGATGTCGCCGCCGGGGAAGAACAGCGGCGAGATCACATGCGCGTCGGTGGCCATCACCAGCCGGTGTCCGGCCGGCGGTACTGGCAACAGCGCGCCGTCATTGCCCTGACGCAGGGCTTCGTTGTCGAAAGCGGACAGGAACAGCTCCTCGGTCAGTTGCGCCGACACCCGGCCGCCCGCACCATGGTTCATATCGATGCGTCCGTGCCGGAAGTCAATGGGACGGACGTAGTCTTTCTTCACACCGCTCATGCGCTCACCACCGCAATATCGCGAAACCGTCCGTAGGTGTAGTGCGCCGCGCACGCGCCCTCGCTCGAAACCATGCAGGATCCCGTCGGATGTTCAGGAGTGCACACCGTGCCGAACAGCTTGCAGTCGGTGGGCCGCTTGACCCCGCGCAAGATGGCGCCGCACTCGCATTGCTTGTGGTCGGGCACGCTACGGTAGCTGAGGTCGAAGCGCTGCTCGGCATCGAATGCGGCAAACTCCGGGCGTATCTTCAGTGCGCTGAACGGCACCTCACCGAGCCCGCGCCACTCAAAACTGTCGCGCACCTCGAACACCTGCGCTATGACGGCCTGCGCCGCGGTATTGCCGTGGCGGGTGACGGCCCGGGTGAATTCGTTTTCGACGCAAGCCCGGCCCGTGTTGACTTGGCGTACCAGCATCAGGATGGCCTGCATCACGTCCAGTGGCTCGAAACCGGCGATCACCACCGGCTTTCGGTACGCCCGTGCGAAGGGCTCGTACGGTGCCGAGCCGATGACGATGCTCACATGCGCCGGGCCGATAAACCCGTCCAGCGGCAGCGTGCCGCAGTTCTGCGCCTCAGGCGACTCCAGGATGTGGGTGATGGCGCTCGGCGTCAACACATGGCAGCACAGCACGCTGAAATTCTTCAGACCTTCACGCGCGGCCTGCAAGATCACCAGCGCCGTGGGTGGTGTGGTGGTCTCAAAGCCGATGGCGAGAAAAACCACCTCGCGCCCGGGCTGCGCGCGCGCCAGCGCCAGGGCATCGGCCGGTGAATAGACCATGCGGATGTAGGCACCGCGGGCCTTGGCGCGCAGCAGCGACAGGTCATCGGAGGCGGGCACGCGCATCACGTCGCCATAGCTACACAGCGTCACGCCTTGCTCCAGTGCCAGCCGGATCGCCATGTCGATGCGGCCGATCGGCAACACGCACACCGGGCAGCCAGGGCCGTGGATCATGCGCACGTTGTCCGGCAGCAGATCGACAACGCCGTAACGCGCCAGTGCATGGGTGTGGCCTCCGCAGAACTCCATGAAGCTATAGCGCCGCACCGGGTCCACCTCGGCCTTCAGGCGCGCCGCGATGTTTTGCGCCAGCGCCCCATCGCGGAATTCGTCAATGTAGTTCATGCCGGGCTTCGGGCCAGTTCGGAAAACAGGGCCAGCGTGGTCTGCGCTTCTTCGACATCGAGCATGCCGATGGCATGGCCCACGTGCACGATCACATAGTCACCGGGCTGTGCCTCTGGCACCAGTGCGATGGAAATGGTCTTGCGCACACCGGCGAGGTCGACGATGGCGCTGTCATGGCCAAGTAGTTCCGTGATGCGTGCGGGCAGGGCGAGGCACATGGTCAGGCTGCCGATCCGAGGGCGGTGGCCGCCTGCGCCGCATGTAGCGCGCCGCTGTCGCCGCCGGCACGCAACGCGCACGCCGCGATCCACGCTTGGCCTACTGCCAGTCCGGCATCGCCACAGTCCGCGCCGTGCGGCTTAAACACAGCCAACCCGGCGCGCTGCAGCGCAGCGACGAGGCGATCGGCAAGCACCTGGTTGGCGAAACAGCCACCGCCCAGCACCACGCTGCGCGTGCCATGCGCGCGTGCCAACTCGACCGCACGATGCGCCAAGCCCCCTGCCAGGGCCAGGTGGAACAGGGCCGCGCCGCGCGACTGCGCTTCTCGGCCCTGATCAGCCAGCGAAAACAATTCGGCTAGCAGCGGATGCAGGTCGAGCGAGGTCCAGGGCCACACGAAACCGGGATGCTGCGCAAGCCACTCCCGCGCCTGCGCCTCCAGTGTCATGGCCGCCTCGGCCTCGAAAGCCTGACGCACACTCAGCCCCAGGACGCCGGCTGCTGCATCGAACCAGCGGCCTGCACTGGTACTGCGCGGGCAATGCAGGTCGCGCTGCAATATGGCGTGTACCCCCCTGGCGGCCGTCACGTCCACATGCGGCGCAAAACGCGTCTCGATCTCGCCGCCGCGGCCCAGTGCGAACAGGACAGCGGCGGCCAGGCGCCAGGGTTCGCGCGCGGCCGCATCGCCGCCTGGCAGCGCCAACGCTGCCAAGTGATCAAGGCGCTGCCATTGGTGTGCATGCGGGAAGGCATCGGCCCACAGCAGCTCGCCGCCCCAGGCCGTGCCGTCGTCCCCCAGACCGAAGCCATCCAGCGCCAGGCCGATCACCGGGCCTGCAATGCCCAGCTCGGCCAGCGCCACGCCGATGTGGGCATGGTGGTGTTGCACAGCGAGGGCTGGCACACCCAGGCGCTCGGCCAGTGCGAGCGCGACGCGAGTGCTGTGGAAATCGGGGTGCAGGTCGTGCGCCACTGCCTGCAGCGGGCCCGACGCGCGGGACAGCAGCGACTCAACCGAGCGTTCCAGCGCCACGCAGCTTTCGGCCTCGCCCAGATCACCATGCAAAGGGGACCAATGAACCTGGTCACCATCGAGCAGGCAAGCGCGGTTCTTCAGGTAGGCGCCGCAGGCCAGCACGCGCGCCGGTGCTGCGCGTGGCAGGCGGGTGCTGGCGTTCGTGGCACTCATGCGTTCACGCCACTGCCCGGGCTTCAATCGCCGGTTGGACCAGCCAGTCGATCCAGGCGTCCATGCCATCACCGCGCGTGGCCGAAAGTTGCAGCACTTCGATGCCTGGGTTGACGCGGCGCGCGTACGCGATGCAACGTTCGACGTCGAAGTTCACATGCGGCAACAGGTCGATCTTGTTGAGCAGCAACAGGCGCGCAGCGGCGAACATGTCGGGGTACTTGAGCGGCTTGTCCTCACCCTCGGTCACCGACAGGACCACGACTTTGGCGGCCTCGCCTAGATCCCACAGCGCCGGGCAGACGAGGTTGCCAACGTTTTCAATGAACAGCAGCACCCCGCCGTGCGGGCCACCGTGGCGTTCATCGTTTTCGGGGTGGGCATGGTCAGTGGAGTGGGCGTGATGGGCGTGCAAGTCCAGCCGCTCAAAGGCGTCACCCACCATCCGTGCATCCAGGTGGCAGCCGCGCCCGGTGTTGATCTGGATCGCCGACGCACCGGTGGCGCGAATCCGTTCAGCATCCAGGCTGGTCTGCTGGTCGCCTTCGATCACGGCCAGCGGGCAAGCTGGCGTGTGGCTTTTGAGGGCTTTGATGGTGGCGCACAGCAGCGTGGTTTTGCCCGAGCCCGGACTGGAGAGGAGGTTGTATGCCGTAACGGCATGCGCCGCAAAGTGCGCGCGGTTGCGTGCGGCCTGCAGCTTGTTGGCGCCCAGCACGTCGGCTTCGAGCTGGATCGCCCGCATCGGGCTCAAGCCGGCTGGCCTAGCGCCGTAGTGCAGCGCGCCGGAGGCCGGGTCCGATACGGGGTGGCCATGCCCGCTCGCTGGATCGGCGTGGGCGTCGCAGCCGCAAATTGAACACATGATTTTCTCCTTCAATCGTCTTGCACCATCAGCTCAAGCACGCGCAAATCAGTGCCGCCAATGGGATGAACAGGATAGCCCAGGCACTGCGGACAGGGATCGGCGCGGCTGGCGATCGTCACCTCGGCGGTGCAATGCACGCACCAGGCGCGACCAGGCGGCTCTTCGATGTCGATCAGGGCACCGTCCAGGCAGGTGCCGGGGGCGATGGCGTCCAGCGCGAAACGCAGCGCACTTACTTCCACGCCAGCCAGCGCGCCCGCCTCCAGACGCAGATGCGCGACACGCCGGAAATGTTCGCGTGCGGCGGCGTCTTCCACCAAGCGCAGAATGTCCCCGGCCAGGCTCAACTCATGCATGGGCCTCCCCGGTACTGATCGCCAATGCGTTGAAGAGGGGTTGCGAAGCCAACCAGCGTCGGCACCAGCTCACGGCCAGCGTCAGGTTGGCCCGGGCGGCATCGCTGGGTGGCTCGCCCAGTTCGAAACTCTCGCCGTGGATCGCCAACAGGGTGCAAGGCGGCGGTTCGATGCCGTGCAGGTTGCGAAACACCTGCATCACGGCCTGCGGCGACATGGCGTGGGTTGTGAAGCTCATATCGCGCGTCGCCATCAACGCAGTCACCTCAAACGGCGCCGCGCAGTTCAGGCTGGCATCCACGAACAGCACCCGCTGGCGCCCCGCCAGGTCTAGCGCATGCTCCACCTGCAGTTGGAAATCGGTCAGGTATTCCACACTGCCGGGCGGCGTCGTGGGCAGCGCGACCAGTTGCTCGACCAAGATCGGTCCGATCGCGTCATCGCCGCGACTCGGGTTGCCCCAGCCGAACACCAGAACAGGCGCCACGGGCCCGGACTTCATGCCGGCAGTCCCACCACTGAACCCAGTTCGCGCTGCAGGTCACCGCGTTGCGATCTGACCACGCGGTCGATCAACTCGCCCTGTGGTCCGACCAGTACCACGTCCAGCGGCATCTGGCCCAGCGCATGAGTGGCGCAGGACAGACAGGGATCGTAGGCCCGGATCGCTACTTCGATGTGGTTGAGCAAGCCCTCGGTGATCTCCCGTCCGTCCAAGTACTGGCGCGCGACCGAGCGCACCGCCTCGTTCATGGCCTGGTTGTTGTGCGTGGTGGCGACAATCAGGTTGCACATCGTCACCAGGTCGTTGTCGCCGACTTCGTAGTGGTGGATCAAGGTGCCGCGCGGCGCCTCGATCACGCCGATGCCTTCGCGCCGGCGCGGGCCAGAGGCCATCAGCTCACCGGCAAGAATGTCGGGGTCGTCGAGCAGTTCTTTGATGACTTCCATGCAGTGCAGCACCTCGATCATGCGGGCCCAGTGGTAGGCGAGCGGGGCGTGGATTGGCTGCCCCCGGCCCCAGGCCAGCAACTCCCGGCGCTGCACTTCGGCCAGCGGGCTCGGGATAAAGTCGCAGTTCTGGAGGCGCGCCAGCGGCCCGACCCGGTACCAGCCGAGCTGGGCCCCAAGGCTGCGCAGGTAGGGGAACTTCATGTAGGTCCAGGGTTTGACTTCCTCCTCGATCAGGTCCAGGTAGCGCTGGTCGCTGGCGCCGTCCAGGATGATGCGACCGGCCGCATCACGGGCGCGCAGTACGCCGTCATACAGGTCCAGCGCGCCATCGGCGCGCACCAGGGACAGCATGTTGGCAGGGACGCTGCCAAAAGTGTCGTATAGCGCCGGGTTCTGCGCGTGCAACTGTTTGGCGATGTCGACGGCGTCTTGCGCCCAGTCGATCATCTGGGCCACGTCGCGCTGCAGCAGCGCGCGGTCCTCCAGGCTCACATGCTTGTTCATGCCGCCCGGCACCGAGCCGGTGCCATGCACACGCTTGCCAGCCGTGGCGCGGATCACCTCTTGGCCAAACTTGCGCAGCAGCACGCCTTTTTTTGCGATGTCCGGGTGCTTCTCGGCCACGCCGACGATGTTGCGCCGGTTCAAGTCGGAGTCGAAACCAAACAGCAGGTCGGGCGACGAGAGGTGAAAGAAGTGCAGCGCGTTGCTTTGCATCACCTGGCCGTAATGCATGAGACGGCGAATCTTGTCAGCCGATGGCGTGACCTGCACGGCGCCCACCACGAGGTCAAGCGCTTTGGACGCCGCCAGGTGGTGCGACACCGGGCAGATGCCGCACAGCCGCTGCACCATCACCGGCACTTCCCAGTAGGGTCGGCCCTCAATGAATTTTTCGAAACCGCGAAATTCGACAATGTGCAGCCGCACCTGTTGCACTCGGTTCTGTTCGTCGAGCAGGATCGTGACCTTGCCATGGCCTTCGACGCGCGAGACCGGGTCGATCGCCACACGGCGCAGGCCTTGGGGTTGGGCGGCGGATTCAAGGTCGAAGCTCATGCGCGTTTCACTTAGTCGTAGTGCATCAGGCCATGACCCAGATGTGGGGTACGCCCGGCCATCAGGTCGTTCAGGAAAGACCAGAATGCGTCGGCCGAGGGCGGGCAACCGGGCAGGAAGTAGTCCACAAGCACCACCTCGTGAATCGGGTGCACCTGGTTCAATGGCAGCGGCAGTTCGGGATCGTTGGGAATCCGGCTGCCCGCGCGCAAGCCCGGTCGCGTGTGGTACACCTCGGTCAGCATCACGCCCACGTCGAAGCGGTTGCGCTGTGCCGGCAGCCCGCCGTTGATGGCGCAGGCACCCACCGCCACCAGCGTCTTGCAGCGCTCGCGGAACTCGCGCAGCACCATCACGTTCTCGGCGTTGCACAGGCCACCCTCAATCAAGCCGATGTCGCAGACACCGACCTCCTTGATGTCGGTGAAGGGGGAACGGTCGAACTCGATGTGCTCTATCAGTTCGAACAGCCGCTCGTCGATGTCGAGGAAGGACATGTGGCAGCCGAAACAACCGGCCAGCGAAACGGTGGCGACCTTGAGCTTGCGCGGCGCGTGCAAGTGCGGTAGCGGGGTGGGTGCGATCATCCCGTGCCTCCATCGTTCTGTACCTGTTGCGAGACGGGTTTGAGGTCGAAGCGGCGCTGGCCGATCGGGATCGCGAAGCCGCGTCGCTTGGGCAGGATCACGCCCACCGGACAGATGCTCGCGGCGCGGTCGCCGAGTGCCATGTCGGTGTCACCGAGCTGGCCGCTTTTGCTGTTGACCAACATGTGCGTGCCGATGCCGTGGCCGCCGATCGCGAAAATGGCCTTGCCGTCTACCTCGCGACTGGCGCGCACGCATAGCTCGCACAGGATGCAGCGGTTGAAGTCGAGCAGAATGTCGGGGTGACTGGCATCGACCGGGCGGCTGGGATAGAACTCCTCGAAGTGAGGGCCTTCCATGCCCATCTGGTAGGCAGTCGCCTGCAGCAGGCAGTTGCCGCTTTTCTCGCAGCTCGGGCAGAAGTGGTTGCCTTCGACGAACAGCATCTGCAGCAGCGTCTTGCGCTGCGCGTTGAGCTCTGTTGTGTCGCTTTCAACCTCTAGGGTGGCTGCGGCCCGCACGGTACAGGCAGCGCCCGCGCGTCCGTTGACCTTCACGGTGCACAACCGGCACGAGCCGTGCGCGTGGAAGTCCGGATGCCAGCACAGGTGCGGTATGTAGCGGCCTGCGCGGGTAGCGGCCTGGATGATGGTCTCGCCTGCTTGATACGGCACGTCCTTGCCGTCGAGCGAAAAGCTGTTGTCCGTCACGGCCGGTTCTCCAGGTGCGCCGCCGCGTCGTCGCGCCCGGTCATGCGGCGCGCGATCGAGAGCTCGGCGTCCAGGTCGAAGCCGGGTTCGAAGTGCAGTGACTTCAGGTGCCGCTCGTAGGCCGGGCGGAACTTGGTGATTGTGTCGCGCAACGGGTTGCAGGCCGACGCGCCCAGACCGCAATGCGTGGCGGAGTGCATCAACCGGTCGAGCTCGAACAACACCTCGATATCGTTCGCAGAACCGCGGCCCCCGCCAGTTGCATTCGCCAGTTTGTCCATGCGCTTGACCACCAGTGCCGTGCCAACACGACATGGCGTACAGAAACCGCAGCTCTCGTGCGCAAAGAAATGCATGAAGTTGCGCGCCACCTCGAACATGTCGCGCGAACGGTCGAACACCATGAGGGCGCCCGCCGTCGGCACATCCTCGAACCCGATGCGCCGGTCGAATTCAAACGCCGACAGGCACACGCCCGAAGGGCCGCCCACCTGAACCGCCTGAGTGTCATGTGCGCCGCAGTCTTCGAGGATACAACCGATGCGCGTTCCAAAAGGGTACTCGTATAGGCCGGGGCGCTCGCAGTCGCCCGAGACTGAGTGGATCTTGGTGCCGGTGGACTTGGGGCTACCGATCCCGGCCCACCACGCGCCACCATGCACTGCGATGTGGCTGGCTGCGCAGTAGGTCTCGACGTTGTTCACAATGGTTGGCTGGCCCAGGTAGCCCTGCTCAACCGGAAACGGTGGGCGGATGCGTGGCGTGCCACGCTTGCCCTCAAGGGATTCGATCAGGGCTGACTCTTCCCCGCAGACATAGGCCCCGGCACCGACGTGGATGGCTATGTCGAAATCGAGCCCAGAGCGGCCCAGGATGTTGGTGCCCACCAGTTGCTGTTCGCGCCGCCGCTGCAAGACCGCTTGCAAGTGCTCCAGCAGATAGCGGTATTCGCCGCGAAGATAGAGCAGGCCATGCCGGGCACCAATGACGAGCGCAGCCACGGTCATGCCTTCGAACACATCGTCGGCATGACGCGTGAGCAGTACGCGGTCCTTGAAGGTGCCGGGTTCGCCTTCATCGGCATTGCACACCACGTAATGTGCCGCACCTCTCGCATTGCGGCACAGCTCCCACTTCAACCCCGTGGCAAAGCCTGCGCCGCCGCGCCCGCGTAAATTCGAGAGCTTCATATCGTCAAGCATGGCTTGCGCGCCGCGCCCCAGCGCCGCCGCGATGGCCGCGCCGGGTTGGAGCGTCATGCCCAGCAGCACATCGGCGCGGCGGATGTTGTCGTTAATAGTGAACCAATTCGCTGGCCACTGCGGCACCGGCACCTGAGCGCGGATCAGTTCGGCCATCTGTTCCACCCGCGCTGCGTCGAGGCGGCTGACCACATGGCGGTGGTTGATAAGGAGCGCCGGACCCTGGTCGCACAGACCCGTGCAGGAAGTGCGGTCCACGCTCACCAGTCCGTCGGCACTGACTTCGCCGGGCGCGACGTCGAGCCGGGCGCACAGATCAGCCATGAGCGCTTCACTGCCCAACATGCGGTCGGTGATGTTGTCGCTGAAAAGCACCCGGTAGCGACCCACTGGCCGGGTGTGAAAGAAGCGGTAGAAGCCGACCACGCCCTCTACGTGGGCGAGGGTCAGTTTCAGTTCGCGGGCCAGCTCGCCCAGCAAGTCCCGTGGCAGCCAGCCCGTCAGATCCTGCGTCTCGCGCAGGATCTGGACGAGGCCGCGCGGCTCGTGCCCATGGCGGGAAAGTATCTTGTCCAGTACCTCACGCTCGACCGTCACGGTGACCTCATCACTTGCAGATGTTTCATTGCAACTCCTGTGCGTTGGTCCAGCCGATTGTCGGGAAAACTCCAGGCAGGTGGGTTTCGCTTTGTCAAGGCGCGACGACGACCGCAACGAAAGCCCGAGTATCGAGCCCAAACTCACACTCAAGTTGACCCATATCAAATGCCTCGCAGGTAAATAGTTCAGCATGAGCGTCGCTGCTTTTGATTCGTATGGCCGCAGCGATTTGAAAACTATTGGGAGAATTTGACCATGACGAGGATTCGCAGCATTGTGGCCGCCACTGATTTCTCGCCCGGTTCGGATGCGGCTGTTGAGCGGGCGGTGCAGTTGGCGCGGGCGCATGGGGCTTCGCTACGTCTGTTGCATGCGTTCGATGTGAGAGCGTGGCATAGCTTGAGGGGTATCTTCAACGCACAACGTCTAACCATGGATCCACCCCCGGATGTTCGGATGCGGCAGAGACTGACTGAGCTGGCGGCAGCTCTGGCAACGCAGACAGGGATTGAGGTCGAGGCATGCTTCAGCGTCGGCGATGCGGACAGCACGATCAACGCGTACGCAACGGCGCATACACCCTCGCTTGTCGTGATTGGTTCGCGCGCCGAGCCCGCCATGTCGGGTCTGGGCAGCACCGCATCGAAAGTGCTTCGATCACCGGCATGTCCGATCCTGATCGTGCGTACGGCCGATGCCCGGCCTTACGACAAGGTGCTCGCGGCGGTCGACATGCGCGAAGGTTCGGTGCGTGCGCTATCCGTCGCTCTCACACTGTTCCCCGCGGCGCACCATCACCTGTTGTACGCAGTGGAGTCGGCAGTGGACCCCTTGAGAGTCAGTGGATTTGCCAAGGACCAAATACCGCAAATTCTGGAATTGATGCACACCAAGGCGACGCAGAAATTGTCGCAACTTGCGCAGAGCGTGTCGAGGTTGGCCGCGCATCCGGTAGCCGCCGATGTCGCCGACGACGTGCCGGCCCGGGCAATCCTGGTCCGCGCGGCGGAACTGCCTGCGGATTGCGTCGTCGTGGGCCACCATGGCGAAGGGACGGTCGCTGAGAGCTTCCTGGGCAACATGGCCCAGCATGTGCTGCACCATACGCTACGCGATGTGTTGGTCGTTCCATGACCGCAGCGTCGGTCAAATCGTCAAGCCGGTTGCATTGATCGTGTGGCACTGGTTGACGCCCGCCCTACGGGCGTATTCCATCGTGGCGGTAGCCACGGTCGCAGCCGCGCAGGAGCGCGTGGGCCCTCCAGTCGAGCCCGCCGCGATCGCCACGGTTGCGACTGTACCGCTGCTGCGTGTGGCCGGCCCGATCGGGCCGGCCACAGCCGACTACATCGCCCGCGGTCTGCAAAAGGCAGCGCGTGAGCGCGCCCCGCTGGTCGTGCTGCAGATCGACACGCCAGGCGGGTTGGACAGCTCGACACGCCTGATCGTCAAGGACATCCTGGCCTCTCAAGTGCCGGTGGTGGCGTGGGTGGCACCCAGCGGCGCGCGCGCAGCCAGTGCGGGAGCGTACATCGTCTACGCCAGCCATGTCGCCGCGATGGCACCGGGCACCAACCTGGGCGCCGCCACGCCGGTGCAAATCGGTGGCCTGCCCGGCACACAGCCGCAGCCCGCGCCCGACAAACCGGTCCCAGCCCCCGAGCCGCACGACAAGGCGAGTGAGCCCAAAGACCGCACGGATGCAGTGCGACCAGGGGCCGATACGATGACCCGCAAGGTCGTGAACGATTCGGCAGCCTACCTGCGCTCGCTGGCGCAAATGCGAGGGCGCAACGTCGATTGGGCCGATTCAGCGGTGCGAGACGGCGTCAGCCTGTCCGCAGCCGAGGCGCAGACGCAGCGGGTGATCGACGTCATCGCCGCCGACCTTCCGACCCTGCTGCAGCAAGCCAACGGACGTACGGTGCAGATGGGCGACGGCCTGCAACACACCATAAACAGTCTTGGCGAGAACCCGACTGCCGTCGAGTCCGACTGGCGCACCAAGTTGCTTAGCGTGATAACCGACCCCACGGTGGCCTACCTGTTGCTGCTGCTCGGCATCTACGGCATCTACTTCGAACTGACGACGCCGGGATTCGGCGTGCCCGGCGTGGCGGGTTCGATCTCGCTGCTGCTGGGCATGTTCGCGCTGCAAATGCTGCCGGTGAGTTATGCCGGGGTGGCGCTGATCGTGCTCGGCTTCGTGCTGCTGGTGGCAGAAGCCTTGTTGCCCAGCTTTGGCGCGTTGGGAGTGGGCGGCACCATCGCCTTCGTCATCGGCTCGGTCATGCTGATCGACACCGAGACGCCTGGCTTTGGTATCCCGATCGGGTTGATTGCCAGCGTGGCCGTCGTCAACGTGCTGTTCGTGCTGCTGGTGTTCCGATTCGCCATGAAAGCCCGCAAGCGGCCCGTGGTCAGCGGCGCCGAGCAACTACTGGGGGCTAACGGCGAAATTCTTGAGGTCACGGCGGATGCCATCTGGATGCGGGTGCATGGCGAACGCTGGCGAGCGATATCAACTTCGCCAATGCGTGCAGGACAGCGTGTGCGCGTCACCGGGCGCGACGGACTCGTGCTTCAGGTCGAACCGGTTCTCTAAATTTTCAACCAAGGAGAAAACTATGTATTGGGAAATCGGTTACGGCTTCATCCCCATCCTGCTGCTCATGCTGGCGGCCTCGTCGATACGGATCCTGCGCGAGTACCAACGCGGCGTCGTGTTCCAACTGGGTCGCTTCTGGAAGGTCAAAGGCCCCGGGCTGATCATCCTGATTCCCGGCATCCAGCAGATGGTGCGTGTGGACCTGCGCACCGTCGTGATGGACGTGCCGGCGCAGGACGTGATCACGCGCGACAACGTCTCGGTCAAAGTCAACGCGGTGGTCTACGCCCGCGTGGTTGACCCACAACTGGCGATCATCCAGGTCGAGGACTACATGAAGGCCACTTCGGAGCTGGCCCAGACGACCTTGCGTGCCATCCTCGGAAAGCACGAGCTCGACCAGTTGCTCGCCGAGCGCGAAAAGATCAACCAGGCCCTGCAGCAGGTGCTTGACGTGCAAACCGACGCCTGGGGTATCAAGGTCGCCAATGTCGAGATCAAGCACGTCGATTTGAACGAAAGCATGGTGCGAGCTATCGCCAAACAGGCCGAAGCCGAGCGCGAGCGGCGTGCCAAAATCATTCACGCCGAAGGCGAGTTGCAGGCGTCCGACAAACTGCTGGAGGCGGCACAAAGGCTGGCGCAGGCCCCGCAGGCCATGCAGTTGCGCTACTTGCAGACGTTGACCGCGATCGCCGGGGAGAAGACTTCCACCATCATTTTTCCAATGCCCATTGACCTGATCGCTTCGGTGATGGATCGCTTGACGAACCAGCCGAAAGCCAGCGCGCCAGACTGAGTTGTTGCGCTGGGTTCATGATATGGTTCCATGCCTCCTGTCGGGCTTGTGAATATTCGATTGATTCTGGCGTGGCTCCATGAAAATTCTTGTTCCTGTTGATGGCTCTGAACTGGCCTTGGACGCCGTGCGCCACGCGTTGCGCTTGCAGCGTGACGGTCTGCAAGCGAGCTTCGTGCTGGCCACAGTCCAGGAACCGACTTATCTCTACGAGATGATCCTTGCACCCGACGCAGACGTGCTGGACAGGGTTAGTGGTGCCGTTGGTTCGCGCGCATTGAAAGGTGCGCAAGCGCTGTTCAAGGAAGCCGGCGCTTCCTTCGAACGCGAGATTGGCTCGGGTGATCCGGCGTCCACGCTGATCGAGATCGCTGAGCGCCACGATTGCGAGGCCATCATAATGGGCGCGAGGGGCTTGGGCGCGTTGCGCAGTGCGTTGCTCGGCTCGGTGTCGCAGGCAGTGTTGCATGCGTCCAAGGTGCCCGTCACGATCGTGAAGCATGTCCAGGCGGATGCCGCACACTGATCGGGCACTGCATCAAGTATGAAAAAGAGCCATCCACCCATCCACCAGATCGAGATACGCCTAGCCGAGCTTTCGCAGCTGTTCAACTCGATGGATCCGACGCCTTTCCATCACCGTGACCTCGATATAGAAGCTGAAAGGTTCCTGGAAAGCTGGGCGCTGGAATTCCCGCAGGACAGCCACTTTCGCATCATCGTCCACATCGAAGAGATGCCGCAGGAGGATCCCGCGGCGCTGGTCGCCGCGGCGATCCACAACCACTTCGAATACAAGTCAGTGCTGGCCAAGCGCAACTTGCACGTGCTGCTGCTGGAGGGGCGCACCAGCCTGCTGATCGGACTCGGCTTTCTGGGGCTGTGCCTGCTTGGTGCTGATCTCCTGTCCAGCATTGCGAACAACACCTTCCTCAAGATCCTGAAGGAAAGCCTGCTCATTGGCGGCTGGGTCGCCATGTGGCGCCCGATGCAGATTTTTCTTTACGAATGGTGGCCCATTGTTCGAAGGAGGAGGATCTACCGTAACCTAGGCCGCGCGAGTGTGCACGTGACACCGGTGAAAGCCTAGCGATGACAGGCCAGCCTGAATTTCCGTAGGGCGGCGACCTTCATGCCCTTCGAGTCCGGCGGGTCCTCGCCCGCTGACACCGCTCAATCCTGCGGTGCTGATTTAGCTGTCAGCATGAACCTCATCGGCATGATCTGGCTGCAATTTTCCCTGTGTGTGGCCGCTCACGAAACTGGTTTTGCCTGATTCTTTGGGTCACGGTGACTTCACTGCCGGAATTGGTGATGGGTTTAAGCGCAGCCGGAAATCGTTGATCACGACTCGATGGGCTCAACCGCCGCCGGCCAGCGGCGCCGCGCCTTCAACGCCTGCTGCACGGCTCGGCGCAGCGCGCTGTTGGATCGCAGCAGCAACTCCATGTCACCGGAGTGCGACCGTGCCCCGCGCCCCCACTTCAAGAAACGCCGCCTTGATCTGTCTGTAGTTCAAGTCCCATGGCACCGCGCGAGCGTCAATATCCAAAGGGCGATATTTAACGGTTTGCGGATCGAGCTGAATTAGCAATTCAATGGCCGCCTGTCTCAGGGCAAACACGTCCGCGTGCACTGGCGTCGTCTGCAATGACCGCTCCTGGGACGCCGCTGCGATGGCTGGCAGCAGCCATGTTCAGGTTGGATGACGCGCTGCGTACGCGCAATGAGCAATGAGCAATTCGGTTGAGGATACGCTTCGGCGCAGCCCACCCCGGGGCAGACCGCAGTACCATGACGAATCCCCAATGGCAATTTGTTGAATCCGGCATCTTCATCGTACTGAACGGAAATGGATAATATCAATGCGGGCATGGCCGGCTCGGCATTTCTGCGATGAGCGCAGTGAACGAGACCTCGACCAATAAGCGGAGAAAATGCATGCGTGTCGCAGTATTCAGCACCAAGAAATACGACAAAGTCTTTCTCGACGGCGCCAACAATGCGGGTCACGAGTTGGTTTACCACGAAGTGCCGCTGACGCCCGCCACTGCGCCGCTGGCCGCCGGGTATCCCGCAGTTTGCGCATTTGTAAACGATCAGCTGTCGCAAGAGGCGCTGATCGCGCTGCATGCGGGCGGCACGCGTCTTGTGGCTTTGCGATCGGCCGGCTTCAATCATGTCGATCTGGCCGCCGCGGATCGGCTGGGCTTGACCGTCGCGCGGGTGCCCGCGTACTCACCGCATGCGGTTGCCGAGCATGCGGTGGCGCTGGCGCTCAGTCTTAACCGCCGCACTTACCGGGCCTACAACCGGGTGCGGGAAGGCAATTTTTCGCTGGAGGGATTGCTCGGTTTCGATCTGCACGGAAAAACCGTGGGAGTCATCGGCACCGGCACGATCGGCCTGGTCTTTGCGCGGATCATGCACGGTTTCGGTTGCCATATTGTTGCGAGCGATCCCTACCCCGACCCGCACGCGCCAAAGTATGTCCGCTATGTCACCGCAGCAGAAATGTATGCACAAGCCGACATCATTTCGCTGCACTGCCCTTTGACGCCGCAAACGCATCAGCTGATCGACAAAGACGCCATCGCGCAAATGAAAACCGGCGTGATGCTGATCAACACCAGCCGCGGCAGGGTGATCAACACGCATGCGCTGCTGAACGGCTTGAAGTCCGGCAAGATCGGATTCGTCGGTCTCGATGTCTATGAAGAGGAAGAAAAGCTGTTCTTTCGTGACCTGTCCGATCGCATCATTGATGACGATCTCTTCATGCGGCTGACTACATTTCCGAACGTGCTCATTACCGGACATCAGGGATTTTTTACGCGCGAAGCGCTGCACAACATCGCGCATACGACCCTGGCAAACATCACTGCCTTCGAAACAGGACAGGGAACCATCCACCGCGTCACCGCACAGAACATCGCCTGACCGCCCATGCTCGCTGCGCTGCCGATCGCGATTATCCTGCTGCTCATGATTGGCGCGCGCTGGTCGGCGGCGCGCGCCGGCAGTGTCGGGCTGATCGTTGCGCTATTGGTCGCGTGGTTCGGTTTTGGACTCGGCACCACCGTCATGCCCGAGCTGAGCGTGGCGCGCACCACTGGCGGGGCGTTGGCCGAAGCGCTTTTTCTTGCATTGACGATATTGTGGATTATCTTTCCCGCGCTATGCATCCATGAACTGCAGGTCAGGACCGGCGGTATGGATGTGCTGCAGCAGGCGATGGGCCGCGTCTCGGGCGATCCGCGCATCGTGGCGCTGCTGGTGGCATGGTTCTTCGTGCTGTTTGTGGAGGGCGCGGCGGGATTCGGCACGTCGGTTGCGCTGGCAGCGCCGTTCCTGGTGAGCGCCGGCTTCGGCCGGGTCACGGCGGTCAGCATTTCACTGATTGGACATGCGGTGGGCGTGTCGTTCGGCGCGGTCGGTACACCAGTCTTGCCGCAAGTGGCACTATCCGGTTTCAGTGCGCTGGAGATTGCCGGCGCCACCGCCGATTATCACGTGCTGCTCGGCTGGATGATGCCGCTGGTGGTCATGTTGCTGGCGGCTCGCGCGCTGCCCGGCGGCGCGCGCGATACCCCGCTCTGGGGCTGGACGCTGTTTGCCGCGCTCTGCTTTCTGCTGCCCTACTACCTGCTCGCGCGTTTTGTCGGTCCCGAATTGCCGACGCTGGCCGGCGCGTTGTTGGGTGCGCTGCTGTTCATCGCCGCGCTCAGGCTCGCGCGGCGGCGGCAGCCAGCCCAACAGGCGCAGACCAACACCGGCTATGCCGATTTGCTGCGAGCGAGTGCACCGTATCTGCTGTTGATCGCCCTGATCGCGCTCACCCGGCTAGTTCCGTCGGTGCAGGAAATCCTGCGCGCCACGACGATTGCCTGGGACTACGCTGCGTTTAGCGGCAGCATGCAAATTTTCTATCATCCCGGCACCATGCTGCTGCTGAGCTTTGCGCTCGGCGCGTTATTGCAACGGGCGCCGCTTGCCGCTGTGGGTGCGACCTTGGCGGAGGTAACGCGCAGACTGCTGCCGGTCACCGTCGCACTGATCGCAATGCTGGGCCTGTCGCGCATCATGGTGCATGCCGGCATGATCGATGCGCTAGCGGTGGCCGCTGCCTCCAGCGCCGCAAATTGGTGGCCGCTCTTTGCACCGGCCATCGGCGCATTGGGCACCTTCGTCACCGGGTCTGCGACCGCGTCGAATATTCTGTTCACCGAGTTTCAGGTGGCGACTGCGCAGCAGCTCGGGTTTTCCGTGCTCGGCCTGATTGCGGCGCAGGGCTTCGGCGCTGCCGTCGGCTGGGCCTATCCCCGCTCGCGCGGGGGAACCCAGAATTCACCCCGCAAAAGATGGGGCAGAAGGGGCCTATCCCCGCTCGCGCGGGGGAACCATGGTCGCAATCTCCATTTACAGGCCCGCCCGGGGCCTATCCCCGCTCGCGCGGGGGAACCCCGCCGTAGGGGTTGCCACTCATGCCAAGATTGGGGCCTATCCCCGCTCGCGCGGGGGAACCGATCAGTGCTACGGCGCGATTCTGTTCCTTGAGGGCCTATCCCCGCTCGCGCGGGGGAACCACCGGCAGGCTGTTGACGGCGGCTAGGTAGTAAGGCCTATCCCCGCTCGCGCGGGGGAACCCAAACAGGTAGGCGCCTTGTGGCCCCTTCCAGGGGCCTATCCCCGCTCGCGCGGGGGAACCATACCCGGCTCCGCCATCCTCGACGCCCATCAGGGCCTATCCCCGCTCGCGCGGGGGAACCCCGGGTCGGCATTCATGTCGGCGGTCGTGAACTGGCCTATCCCCGCTCGCGCGGGGGAACCGGCGGCGTCAGCCTTGACCAGCGCCGCGCTCAGGGCCTATCCCCGCTCGCGCGGGGGAACCTCGGTCACGTCAACCACGCGGGCAGATTCCTTGGGCCTATCCCCGCTCGCGCGGGGGAACCCAGTTTGGTTACCCACAAGCGCAACATGCCTTGGGCCTATCCCCGCTCGCGCGGGGGAACCCGATGATGTGCACTTTTTCATGGCGGCCACCGGGGCCTATCCCCGCTCGCGCGGGGGAACCTGACCACATCGAGGAAATTCTCGTCAATCGTGGGGCCTATCCCCGCTCGCGCGGGGGAACCGACAAACAACAGGCTGCAACGCTCATTGCTGAGGGCCTATCCCCGCTCGCGCGGGGGAACCCGGTATACAAAGCGCGAAACAGAGCCGGAAAAAGGCCTATCCCCGCTCGCGCGGGGGAACCGGCAGCGCCCTCGTGAATCCACAGCCGCACCAGGGCCTATCCCCGCTCGCGCGGGGGAACCGCTGTTGCCCCATCTTTCGTGATAAGTATGTCGGGCCTATCCCCGCTCGCGCGGGGGAACCTGATGGGCTGGCAGTAGATGGCCGTTACATAAGGGCCTATCCCCGCTCGCGCGGGGGAACCTGTCCTGCAACCAATAGTCACGGATCAGGTCGGGGCCTATCCCCGCTCGCGCGGGGGAACCACCGCCAGAGCAAAAGGCGCGTTTGCCGACATGGGCCTATCCCCGCTCGCGCGGGGGAACCTTGGCGCGCGAAGTCAATAAACTTCACGTCCAGGGCCTATCCCCGCTCGCGCGGGGGAACCCGCGTTGAAGCCTCAACCTCGGAGATCGTCGAGGGCCTATCCCCGCTCGCGCGGGGGAACCATCTTCGGCCTGTGCCTGCGCGATGCCCATCAGGGCCTATCCCCGCTCGCGCGGGGGAACCGGCTTTGAGCTTGTCAATCACCATCGATGCGACGGCCTATCCCCGCTCGCGCGGGGGAACCCACGCAGCTCACACATTGCATCAGCCCGCTTGGGCCTATCCCCGCTCGCGCGGGGGAACCGCATTGAATGAGCTCGGTGTCTGGACCACCGTGGGCCTATCCCCGCTCGCGCGGGGGAACCTCGGCCAGATTCTCAAACGCTAACACAATGGCGGGCCTATCCCCGCTCGCGCGGGGGAACCGTCAGTGTGATTTTGTTGCTGATCTGCGCCTTGGGCCTATCCCCGCTCGCGCGGGGGAACCACCGCCAGAGCAAAAGGCGCGTTTGCCGACATGGGCCTATCCCCGCTCGCGCGGGGGAACCCTTGTCTGTGCTGGTGTTGCTGCGGGCGCTATGGGCCTATCCCCGCTCGCGCGGGGGAACCGTGCTGCGCTTTCGTGCCAGCAAAACGGCGAAGGGCCTATCCCCGCTCGCGCGGGGGAACCTTATAGGTCTTGACGGCAGCGGTATCGAGCAAGGGCCTATCCCCGCTCGCGCGGGGGAACCTAGAGCCCCGGCCTCGTGTATCGGGCGAAATGGGGCCTATCCCCGCTCGCGCGGGGGAACCTGCTGTGCCGTCGCGTTTTGCATGTGCGCAATGGGCCTATCCCCGCTCGCGCGGGGGAACCCCCGTATCAGCTTACCGCCGCCCCCTATGCTGGGGCCTATCCCCGCTCGCGCGGGGGAACCGCCAACTTGATTGCCCGACAGATTGAAGACGCGGGCCTATCCCCGCTCGCGCGGGGGAACCCGAATCGTGTCGCCAGCAATGTCCCATGCCGCGGGCCTATCCCCGCTCGCGCGGGGGAACCCTTGACGGACAAGGGCTTGAAGCGCTGGCCGGGGGCCTATCCCCGCTCGCGCGGGGGAACCTTCGTTTGCAATGGCCATGAGGCTTCCTTCGGGGGCCTATCCCCGCTCGCGCGGGGGAACCAGGTTGGCACCGCTCAGGTTGGCACCGCTCAGGGGCCTATCCCCGCTCGCGCGGGGGAACCATTACGGCGCTGGTGCTGTCGCCCATGATCTTGGGCCTATCCCCGCTCGCGCGGGGGAACCCCCAGCAAGCCGACCGAGCTGAGGGTGTAGCCGGGCCTATCCCCGCTCGCGCGGGGGAACCAAGTACGCCAGCAAGACCAACCTGCAGGCGGAGGGCCTATCCCCGCTCGCGCGGGGGAACCTCTCGCATCTAACGCGTTGATGCGT
>DAITMI010000014.1:35575-45026 GCA_036835225.1 Rhodoferax sp.
AGGGCCTATCCCCGCTCGCGCGGGGGAACCTCTCGCATCTAACGCGTTGATGCGTAAAAGGAAACACCTAAATCCACTTTAAATTTTAAAGAACGTTTACAGGCCTACTGCGACGGGTCAGCCACATCCCATCCATCTCAACCAGTTCCCGCGATGGGGTTCCAAGATGTGCCAGACCAAGACCACCCACCTCATTCAAGTCACGCCACACCATCACCAAGCTGCCTCTTGCCTCTTGGCCATGCCAATCAGCCACAACACCCCAGGTCCGCTGCCGCACGCCTTTGTTCATGTGTGGGGCAACGAACACATTGGGCGCTACCTCCAGCATGACTGAGGCCAAAAAGCCATGGAACCGATCAACTACATCACGCGTCACTATCATCACCAGTGCCATTGACTTCCTCCATACGCAGTACCTGCTTGATTTTGTCGATCATCGACGGAATAACCTGCTGTTTTCGAAAAACCTGAGCCGCTTCACGCCGCACCAGCCGGTCCACCGTATCGTCTGCCCCCTTGGCCACCTGTCGTGCAGCGGTGAAGGCGATTTGCAATGTGATCGCCTCACGAAACAGGTCGGCAATATCCAGTACAAATGATTGCCCTGAGTCTTCATGAATAAAACCCAACGGAGGCAATGCGGCCAGTGACTGCACCGCGATGGCCGCAGCTGCCTGAACGGCAGTAGCGGCGTGGTTCAAAGCCTGATTCGGAATATCGGCGGCCATCGGGTTGGCCCGGTCGTAATGGCGTCCATTCCATTCAATTTCATGCTTGTCGGCCATCAGCTTGTACATGACTTTGACGCGTGAGCCTTCAATGCCGCGTAGCGTGTCCAATTCACGATGCGGCAGTATCTCGCCCAGGCGCAGCGCATACATATGGCGTGCAACACTGATGCGGCGGCGCGGGTTACCCCACAACTCGGCTTGTCGTCTGGCAACGTCCGAGCGGTCCGGCATCAAAGGGGGCGCAGTGTAAGTGCGCACGCCATCTACCCCGACAGCGGCCATCAGCGTACCGTGGCGGGCCAGCAAGCGCAAGGCATCGTGCGTGACGCTGCTGCCCGGCCCCAGCAAAATCATCGACACCGATTGATGCGGGATTTGGTCAATTTGCGGGGTTAACGAGTTGCTGCCGCGCATGAAGTGCAGGCAACCGTCAATCACGCAAAGCTCACCCCGCTCCAGCCAGAGCAATCCATGGCGGTCTGCGTGCGGGAAGCGGGCTGTTTCCAGCCCCAAACGTCCTTTAAGCATGTTTACGGCTCCGCCACATCTCATCCACGAGCTGAACGCAGCAAAAGCAGCCCGAAGCCAAAAGCCCGATGCCGCCCAACCCCACCTGCTAATAATTGCGAAAAGGCCTGCGGGTCTGTTACGCGTAGTTGCCCCGCCAATACGGCGTCAGGCCCGCTGACCAGACGGCTTTGGCGCGCATTGTCAGCAGTCCCTTTTTGCGTTTTACGGGTCACAGCCAACTGCTGATAGCGGGTCACTGTGGCGTCAACCAGTTCAGCACCGCCCTGGCGTTCGAACAGTTCGCGCAGCCACTGCACATAGACCTCGCTGCGGTCCAGTTCAGTGCCGGGCGACTTTTCAATCGCCGCCAAAAACGCATCGCGTTCGCGGCCTGTTTTACCCTCACGGATGATGGGGCGCACACGCACCTCAAATCCAAGAACATGCTCAATCGGCCACTGCGAGGGAAAGGCGCGTGCGTTCAGGCCAGCATGGTGTAGCGTCTGCCCCAGACCCAGTGCAGCCGCCACATCAGGATCAGCCAAGGCAGCGTGTTGCGCCAATTCGGCAGCGTTCAGACGGGTGTAGGCCAGCAAGCCTTGCTCGGCATCGAGATAACGAAACGGCTGCGGCGCCTGTTCACCAAAGGCAGCTTGCAACATCGCATGAAGTGCATAGCCCAGGTCGCCTTGAGAATCCAGCAAGCGATGGCGCGCCGCCCACGCTGCCAACCGCTGCGGATCGGGCTGGGTGTGCAGCAAATAAAGAGACTCAAAACTCATGACATATTCCCTGCATTTTTAATGAGCCCTTCGCGCACCGGGCGCCAGCCGCCGTGTACGCCGCTGGTCCAGTTGCGTTCGTCGCAGACATCCACTGCGCGGTCGCCGGCTAATTGGCCTTCACCATCAGGCCACTGCGCACGCAGTCCGCGCGCACCCTTGGCTAGGGGCGCAGTTTGTAGGGCCTGCAAGATGGAGTCAGCCTCGACCCACCCAGCCACCAAACGTCCAACGGGCAGGCAGGGTTTTCGGCCGATAAATAGAGGGCGTTGGGGACGATCCAGCGCCTGCGCGATGGCGTCCAGGGTGGGCGCTTCGTCGGCGGGTTCTAGCCGGACTGCCAACAGTGCCGTTAAGTCGGCGTGGTAGTCGCGGAAACGCAAATGTGGGCTGTCATAGGACGCAGCCCCACCTCGGCGTTCTTCCGCAGCGCCCCAGGTGGTCCAGGCTTTGTCGTTGGCACCCAGTTGTGCCGTTTGAAAGTCTGTCAGGCGCGACCCCGGCTCTTCCAGTCGAGCGCCCATTCTTAAACGCTCTTGCAGCCGGTTGTGCAGCGCATCGTCGCCTCGATCCCAACCCAAGGCGTTGGCAAACAAGCCAGTGACCATGGAGAGCGCCGGAAAATCCCGAATCACCCCAAAGTTGTCAATGGTTTCGCCACCAAACGCAATGAGCGGGGACGAAAGCCTTATCAGCAAGTGGCACGGCATTTCAGGCCGCCTGGTCTGGCACTGTGCCTTGGGTGATGTAAGCCTGCACCCAAGTCGCCAAGTCGTTCAAGGACAAGCGTTGCGCATTAGGCACGGCCACTTTGTCGAGCGCTAAAAAGCGACGATCCAGCGTGGCACCGTAAGCCTCGTCGAGTTTGCCAATTTCGTCGGTCAGCATTTGCACTGCGGCTTCGCGAATGGCGGGCTGGTTCAGTGGCAAGGCATTTTGAAAAGCGCCTGCCAGGCTGCGCGGCTGCCAGTCGCCCACCTCCACCAGCAAAAACTTGGCCCACTCAAACGGCGCCGTTGAGCCGCGTTTGGCACCGGGGCTGACTGTCGCAATCAGGTGCAACAAATGCTGCACCACTCGACCCGCCAACTCCCGTTTTTCGGCGGGCAAGGTAACCCAGTCTTTCGCCTTCTCGCCTTCTAGGTTGGCAATCAATTGCGGCACATCGACCACTACGTAGCCGTAGTACAGACCGGAGGCCAGTTCGGTGTCAAAGATACCGGCAGAACCCTGTTCACCGGCTTCACGCAGCAGGTCGTCTACCACGGTGAAGTAATCGTTCTCAACCTGCGCTTCATGCACGGTGAAAGCATGTGCCACGTACACCGCCGCATCACGGCTGGCCAGCACGTCAGAGGTCACCATGCGGCCAAACAAGGCGGACTCCAGACCGCTGCCGTGCTTCAATGCGGCGATGTTGCTCTTCTCCTCTTTCAAAAATTTAGCAATGGCGGTTTTGAGTGCTTTGACGTCGGGGTTTTCCTGCGCCAACTCGGCACATCGTTTGACCAGGTACTCAATTTCAGCGTAGCCCAGCAAGACAGCCTGGCCGGTTTCAAGCGCGTCTTTTCCCTTTGATTCCTTACCGCCTTTGTCCAAAAGGCCTGCGTCTCGCAGACCTTCGCCAGCCGACTGCGCCAGCGTATCAGACAAGCCTGCATCAATCAGCTTTTTGCGGATCAGGTCCAATGTGACTCTTGAGCGCACCGCCATGGGCACGCCCAGATTCGCCAGTGCGAAATGGTCATCGGCCATGCGCCAGTGGCGTTTTAAACATTGCGACGAAATGCGGGTGCGAATTGCATCGCCATACGGGAGGCGTTTGGCCAGGCCCGCGTCATCACGGTTGAGCAGCGCGCCGGGGTAGTTGTGCAGGGTATGGATTTGGATAAAACGGGGCAGATTCATGAAAACTCCTTGATTGATTGTTATGACTTGGATTCAGCGCGGGCCAGCGCTGAAAAATAGGGACCCGCAATGTGGAGACGAATCTCCTCAGCCTGAACTTGATGATGGCGCTGGTTGCTGCTTTCAATCAGCACCAGCTCACCCAGTTCGCGCCAGTTAGGCGCCACGCCCTTGCTGGCCAAAAGACGCAGTACACGGGGCAAGAGCTGCGTGAAAGCGGCGTCCCGTGAGGTCAGCAGCTTGGTCACGCGTGATTCAGACACCCCTGCACTGGCCAGCTGCTTGCCAAGCTTCTGCTTGCCGTCATGCCCGGCCAACGCCATGCCGTGAGCAATCAAGGCCCAGCGTGGCCAGGTGTCCGCATGCCATTGCTCGGGCGACAGGCCTGCGGCCAATAAGGCACGGGCGAGTGCTGCCAACTGGTGGGGTTGCAGCGATTCAGGCTGGAGCCGGGCCAGCGCGGCGCGCTCGCCAGCATCAGCCCGCTGGATGTAAGCCGCCAGCGCTCCAAAGGGCTCGCGGTAAGGGGGTGCATCCTCTGACGAGGCATGCGCATTCGGAGTGGGGTCAAGCGTGGTCAATGGTTTCCTCCTGTCGTTTCATGGTTTGTTGTCGGTAGTAATTTGAGAGTTCGGGCAGCGGCGATTTGTCACTGCGAAGGCCGCCCTGAAACCGTGACAGGGCGGCAGATTGGGCGCGGTATTTTTGAACGCCGTTGCGTGGCCCGGCATCGAAGGCGAATTTCAAAATAGTCTCAGCCCGCCCCACCAGCCCCAGCATCCATTGCAAGCGTTGCGCGGTGGGGTCTTCCGCTTCGATTTCTTCATGGAGGTCGTCAAAGAAGCGGGCATCTTCGGCCGCCTCAAACGGATCAGAAAACTTGCTGGCCTTGGTCTTGTTTCCGTCACTGCTGTCGCCTGACTTTCCGCTGGCAAAAAGAACCGCCAATGCCACCCACAACAGCTTTCTCACCTCACCAATGGCTGCTATACGTTGCGTTGACAGTCGCGCCAATGGGGCCTTCTGGTTTGTCATGAGCAGGCCTCGCACCTTGGGTGAAATCGGCACACGACGCTCGTGATAGCCCTCTGTTTTACCTTGTCCACGCGTAATGCCTTGGGCAATCAAAACCAGGCGTTTACCGTTTGTCGACTGTTTCAAATTGTGTGCGACAGGGGCCAGAAATTTGCCCCCAAACATCAACTCAGACACCAGCTTGTAGTTAAAGCCTTTTTCAGTAATCGTGAGCGCCTTGCCGCCTTCCACGTCAATCGGCGTCCATGCGTCACCCGTTAAACCATTCAACTCTTTCGCCGCAATGCGCGCTGCTCTGCTGCCGGTGCCAATTGATGAGATCGTCCCACCGGTTGCCTGTAGACGAATTCGGCGACAAATTTCGATATAGAACGGATCAAGGCTTGAAAACGAAAGACTGCCGAGCCCATCCCACGAGGCGAGCCAGACCAGAGCCACACCGCCTTCGCCTTGCAGCCCGCGCTCTTCAACGGTTCGTTCACGATGGACCAGCAACGATGCAATATCCCCGACCCAGCGGGCACCGGGCAGACCAACAGCGGCCACACCGACGCCCGGCTTGCTGGCGAACCCACCGTTCATGCGAGAAATACCGTAATTGCCAGATCCTAAGAATCCCTCTTGGGTTTGCAGACTCAACAACGCAAACAGCCAGTCTTCAGGCTGTGAACGGCGGGCACGGCTGCCTTTGACATCATGATTTTTAGAGGTCACCAACATATCAATTTCATCGGCCGCGAATGAGCGAGATTTCCACTCGGCGATGCTGCCCCCGACAACGGCCGCCTGTAGCAACGCGGGCCGGTCTGGTGGTGTCACCAAACACCATGCCGCGCCATCCGGGTCATCCGGCGTGAGCGCCAGCAAAGCATCGCGCCACTCATCAACCGTTTCAAACGCATCCGTTCGCTCGGCCTTGTGCAGCGCGATGGAAGCAAGCTGGACCAGAAAGGCGTGCCACGGGTGGCGCTGGTGCGGTCGCAGAGCGGGGTAGTCGCGCACCTCGTCAGCGACGAGTGCCACGAAAAGTTCCGGCAAGCTGGCGGCAAGAATGCTGCCATCCCCTGCGCAGCGGTAGCGAATGAGAGGTTCGGCGAGCAACGAAAACTGCAACTCCGGGGCAATCGTCATGTGGGTTCTCCCTGTGTTTGTTGTGGTGTGTCGGTGGTCATCAGACGCTCCAACCCAAAGCGGTTGTAGCGATACCGTGTGGTACCCAAAGTGAATTCAAAACCGGCGTGATCTGAAAAAGGGGTGATATCGAAAGGCTCCGCATCCGGACTGACTCCCGCAGGGATTTGGTGAAAACGCAAGGCCAATTGCTTCACGTCTTGCTCGAAGGGGCCGGGCTGTGGCGGGTCAAACGACACCAACCGGTCCGCCGCGCCGAGACGGGTTGCAATCTTCTGATCGCTATCGGGGAAGATGACATCGCCAAACGCGTCGTCATAAGGCAAGGTGTGCAGGTGACCAATACCTCTTCGGGCGCTAGTGTCACCTTCAATCGCCTGTCCCAGCTTCAACCAGTCGTCACCCAACTCTCTCTCAATCGCTTGCAGTGCCTCCATATGCGTGGCATGTTCAACCAATAAGCGGTTGTCCGCCGGTATCTGGCGGCTGGGCTGGGCCTCAATTAACCGTTTTGTCGCTTCAATGATGCGCAGGTCGGGATAGACGCCGCCGCCGTCATGAAGGCGGCCCAAACCATTGCGGGCGCGCTTTAGCAAAGGGGTGAGATCATTGCCTGTGGGTGTTAGCACCCAGGCTCGCGGCTGGCGAAAGCCCTCTGGCCTTTCTGCCTCAGGCCGGATATGCCGGTGCAGGCGGCCGATGCGCTGGAGCAACACGTCCATGGGGCACAGGTCGGTGATGAGCAGGTCGGCATCAATGTCCAGACTTTGCTCCAGTGTTTGGGTGCCGATGATGATGCGGCCGCCAAAGTCTTTGCGCTCTTTGCCCAGTTGGTTTTCTACCGCTTTATCAAGCGAAGGCCGGTCTTGTCGGCTGTACCGGCTGTGGTGCACGGTACTGACGCCATTGACTTTGAACAGCCAGTTGCCGCCCTGGGCCAGGGTCAACTGCTCCAACGCCTTCAACGTGGCAACAGCAGCCGGAACGGTATTACGCACCACCAACACGCGTGCGCCCTGTGCTGCGGCATCTGCAGCCAGCGTAGCGATGCGCGCCGGATCGTCCATGGCATCCAGTGTTTTCCAGTCAACCGTTTTGTGCTGCGGGTTGCTCGCTACCGGTTGCACCAGGATACCTGCCGCATTGCGGGAACTGACGGCGGGATAAGGAACGGCGCAGGCGTCGGCCAGCGCGGGCGGTGTTACCTTTTTTGAACACCCGATGTTGAGATAGCGCGTGCGCGCCGTGGCACCCAGAGTGGCGGAGAGCAGCATGGCTTGTCCGCCTGTTTTGAGGTGGGCCTGGAGCAATTTTTCCAGCAGTACCGCCATGTACGCATCAGAAGCGTGCACTTCGTCCACCACCAGCAGGCTGCGGGCCAGAAGAGCGTGGCGCATGTGGGCGTGGCGCACCTTGAGAGCACCAAGCAGGGCTTGGTCGATCGTGCCCACCGCGATGGTGGCGGCCAAAAACCGCTTAGGGGTTTCAGCAACCCAGCGCTGGTGCGCCTTTTCGTCTGCCGGGTGGTCAGGCCACTGGACTTTGAAATCGGGCAAACTGATTTTGATCTGATCATCTGCTGCTTCATATCCGGGCAAAGCACGCACGACGACTGGCGCATCGACGGGCCAAAGGCGTTTCACCATATCAAAAACTCGCTGATACAACTGCGATGCCGCAACGCGCGTGGGCAAGGCAAAGTACAAGCTGTCAACCCTGCCCGCCTGAAACAGCTGCACAAAACGCCAGAGCGCAGCTTCGGTTTTACCGCTGCCGGTTTCGGCCTCCAGCACCACGATACTTTCCAATGACAATTCCGCAGCGGCTGTTTGCATGGGGCGTGCCTCTGGTACAGCAAATGTGATGTTGAAGTCGGGCGGTGTTTTGAGTAGTTCACCACGCCAGGGCGTGACATCCAGGCCGATGGTGTGAACGGCGTAAGTTGCATTTTTCAATGCCGTCTGAACGCGACTTTCACCAGGAACCGAATAGGGAAAAAATCTTTCCCGGGTGTCAGAGCCCAACCAATCGGCCAACTGAACCAGCCCGGCAAAGAGGTGTGCGAAAGCGGGCTGTTCGGGCAAGGGGCGATGGCAGTCTGCAAAGGCGAGCGGGTAGTTTTGTTGTAGGCGCTCTCCCATGCTTGCCATTGTGGCGGCTGGGTCATACAAGACAGCTCCATTTTTGTCCACCACGGGCTTCCAGATGCATTCCGCTTGCTTTAAAGGAGTCTCTCCCAGTGGGCGGCCATGGTGGCTGATGCTGGCCTGGAGTAATTGGGTTACAGCCTCTTCACCCCAAGCAACGATTTCTGCGATGGGTAGGCCAAGTGCATAAGTTTCTGCATTGTTCACACGCCCTGAAATCAATTCCCACCCCTCTGGGCCGTGACCAAAGGGTGCAGTCGGCCAAAATCCCGGCACTCGCTCAGGCAACTGCCACCGCCGCGACTGAAACCCGGCATTGGCTTTGCCGACATCATGCAAAAAGACAAGCACGGCGAGACGCTGCAAGTCAGTATCATCCAGCTTTCGGCCCGCCGTGCGCTCCAGCGAACGGCGCACTGCCTCACATTCAGCTAACGCCAGAAAGCACGCGGCAACATCGGTCATGTGATCCAGCAGCGGATGCTGACCTGTCAACTGGCCTGATGCATCACGCGATAGCTTGCCCCAAGCTACGAACTCATTTGCATCTAAATCGACACACTGAGTTTGGCGGTTATTTTCAATACTGGTGGTTTTTGAGTGACAACCGAGGTCATCAAACATACTTGGCCGCTGTCAAAAAACCTTGGCGCTGCTTGACGAGCAAAGCGCGCGGACGGACGGGGCTGAGGCCCGTCAGTAAATTCTTGCGGCAATTAAGCCTGAGAACTTCACTCATTTTTACCTTCCCTGTTTTCGTTTTTCTGCATCTTATTCTTTTTGCAGCAACCCAAAACTGGTGACATTGAGGTCCAGGGAGAGGATCTGCCTAGATTCCGACTATATCCGGCATTTTTTGACGTAAGCGATTGATTTTAAATAAGAAAAATTGCGGATTTCGCGGATACGCGTCCGCGAGAAACCTAGCCAGAATCCGATCCCGTCAAAGCGAAAACAATCCCAACCACCACAGCTTTTGCAGCAAAACCCGAAACAGAAAAAACAGAAGTCACGGCAGACACACAACAACCCAACAAAACCGCGAAGCGGATGAACCCGTGACCCCGCCCCGCCCCAACTCAATCCAACAACCCGAAAAATGCCCCTTAAGACCGGACTGGCCGCAACGCGCCAGGGCGCTGGTGCAGTCAGGCCACCCTTCGGCGTCATCGTCGAGCGCAAGCCAGTCTCTCGGACGTCGGCG
>DAITMI010000015.1:0-44444 GCA_036835225.1 Rhodoferax sp.
TCGGCCCGGCCAATGCCAAGACCATCACCGACCACATCGCCGTGCTGCGCCCGCATGCCTGGATCATGCTCGGCCACTGCGCCGGCCTGCGCAACACGCAGCAGCTGGGTGACTACGTGCTGGCGCATGGCTATGTGCGTGAGGACCATGTGCTGGATGAAGAACTGCCGCTGTGGGTGCCGATCCCGGCGCTGGCGGAGATTCAGCTGGCGCTGGAAGGCGCGGTAAGGGAGGTGACGCAACTCAAGGGAGCCGAGCTCAAACGCATGTTCCGCACCGGCACCGTCGCCAGTACCGACAACCGCAACTGGGAGCTGTTGCCCGACAACGGCCCGCAGCGCCGTTTCAGCCAGAGCCGCGCCGTCGCCTTGGACATGGAAAGCGCCACCATCGCAGCCAACGGTTTTCGTTTTCGCGTGCCTTACGGCACGCTCTTGTGCGTAAGTGACAAGCCTTTGCATGGCGAGATCAAGCTGCCGGGCATGGCGAATCACTTCTACCGCGAACGGGTGGATCAGCACTTGCGCATCGGCATTCGCGCGATTGAGTTGCTGCGCGCGCAGGGGGTGGATCAGCTGCACAGCCGCAAGCTGCGCAGCTTTGCCGAAGTGGCGTTTCAGTAAAAACGACAGCACATTAGAAAACAAGTCGCGACTTTCTGACGTGGGTCAAGCCCGCTGCGCCAGCTGTTCAAAACCCTCGAGTGGCAGCGGTCGGCTGAAGAAATAGCCCTGATAGGCATGGCATCCTGCATTGGCTAGGAAGTCTCGTTGCGCTGCCGTTTCCACGCCTTCGGCAATGACGCCCAAACCAAGGCTCTGGCCTAGTGCAATGACGGTTCTGGCAATGGCGGCATCGTTTGGATCGCTGAGCACGTCGCGCACAAAAGACTGGTCAATTTTCAGCTGGTCCAGCGGCAGGCGTTTCAGGTAGGAGAGTGAGGAAAAGCCGGTGCCGAAGTCGTCCAGCGAAAAGCCCACACCCTTGGCCTTGAGCGCAAACATCTTCTCGATAACGTCTTCTACATTCGCTACCAGCAGGCTCTCGGTCAGCTCCAGCTTCAGTCGCTGCGGATTGGACCCGGTGTGCTTGAGCACCGCCAACACCTGCGCCACGAAGTCGGCTTGTCGGAACTGGTGGACGCTGACATTCACCGCCACCGTGAGGTGGGCCATCTCGGGTCGGGTGGCCCATAGGGCCAGTTGGGTGCAGGCGGTTTGCAGTACCCAGTGGCCCAGGGGCAGGATCAACCCGGTTTCTTCGGCCGCAGGAATGAATTCGGCAGGCGGCACCATGCCGCGTTGCGGATGCTGCCAGCGCAGCAGGACTTCGGCACCCGTTACCCGGCCATCGCCCACAACCTGCGCCTGGTAGTGCAGCACGAACTGTTTTTCCTCGATGGCCTGGCGCAGGTCATCCTCCAGCGCCGCCCGCACCATCACGGCGGACTCCATGGCCGGATCAAAGAAACGAACCGCATTGCGACCAGCCGCCTTGGCCCTGTACATCGCGAGGTCGGCCTGTTTCATCAATTCATCGATCGCAACCTGCTGACCTTTGAACAAGGTCACACCGATACTCGGTGTGCTGTGGTGCGCGACATGGCCGAGTTGGTAGATTTCATTGAGCGTCGCGAGGATCTTGTCAGCGACCTTTTCGGTGCTGGCGGCGGCCTCGTTGTTGCTCCTGCTCAAACTCGTCAGCATCAGCACGAATTCATCACCTCCCAGTCGTGCCACACTATCGCCCTCCCGAACACAGAAGGTCAGACGTTGCGCCACCTGCTTCAATAGTCGGTCCCCCATGTCATGGCCGAGTGTGTCGTTGAGCGTTTTGAAATTGTCAAGATCGATGAATAGCAGCGCACCATAACTGTCGTCACGCGAACTGGTGGCCATGGTCTGCTTCAAACGATCCAGCAGCAGTGTGCGATTGGGCAGGCCGGTCAGCTGGTCAAAGTAGGCCAGTTCGTTGATTCTTTCCTCCGCCTTCTTGCGTTCGGTGATGTCTGTCGTTACCGCGACAAGATACTTGGGTTCACCCGACGCAGCGCGAACAACGGCAGTGTGCAAATGAACCCAGACGGATTTACCGCCTTTCCTGAGATAGCGTTTCTCTCTTTCCAGGTTTTCAATCTGTCCCAGGATTAAGGCGCCAGTTCCCGCAACTTCGGCACCTCTATCATCAGGGTGGGTGATGTCCTCATAGGTCAGTCCGAGCATTTCATTCTCGCTGTACCCCGTGATTTCACACAGTTTGTGGTTAACCTGCAGCCATCGGCCGTTCAGATCGAGCCGCGACACGCCGATCGACGCTTTCTCGAAAGTAGCGCGGTAGAGTTCCTCGCTATCACGCTTTCTTTCAAGGGACTTTTCCATTCCGTGTAGAAGCACCGCGATGGACATTGTGATGATCGAACTGACGAAGGTGAAGTTCAATGTGATGACGATCCACTTCAACAGCGGTTGACCTTCAAACCCAACGATGTGGAGATCAGCATCGACCATATAGCCGACGCCCAGCAGCGTCGCGGCACTCAGGGCGAGGGCCAACAAAGCGGGCCTGAGCCCAAGCAGCACCGCGCTCATCACACCAAATGCCATCAGATAAATCAGACTAGGCACGCCCACCGCGAACAGAAACGAGAGGCCCAGCAGGTACAGGAGGCCACAAAAACTCCAGGCCCGAATGAGAAAGGAAAGGGAGCGTTTGCGCCAGATGGTAACGACCGAAGCGAGAGCGATGACATCAATCAAAGCGACAGCCCAGAGTCTCTCGCTCAATGCAACAAGAACGCTAGGTACAGCGACGAGAGAGCCCAGGACCACTGCGACAAACAGGACTATGGATAGGACGTGATCGCGCCAATTCTGGATGTTTTCGAGATCAACCTGAGGCGAGAAGAGTGTGCGACGAAAGGATTGAAACACCGTCATTTTGACGACCTCTTCAAGAATTGCTGAAGTTACTGTTTGGACTCGGCCCCAAGGACAAGGTTATCGACACCACTATAGCTGGCCTACCACAGAGGCCCATGTACACAGGCCGATCACTTTGCGCGTCCATCGCGCCCGTCCGCTCTTGGCAGGCATTCGACACCTGCCATCGGCAACCACTGCAAGCCAGTAGGCCCGCTCCCAGTCATCGGTCACCGCTGCCAGCACGCAATCAATGACAAGCGTCTGCCAAAGAGGCTGTTACGCCATTTCCTCAGTGACTGGCACCACCATGGTGATTTATAGAAAAAACGCCGCTAGCCCTAGTCCCTTGTGCACAAATAGCTACATAATCAATAGCAAAACTTCAAGCCGCCCGCGGCTTCACCTTGGACGCCGCCAGTTTGGCATTGACTCGCGCCACCTCCACATCGGCGTCAAACGCCAGCGCCACGCCCATACGGCGCTTCACAAAGCTCTCGGGTTTACCGAACAGGCGCAGGTCGGTGTTGGGCACGCGCAGCGCCTCGTCCACACCATCAAAGACAATGCCTTGGGCCTCCACGCCGCCGTAGATCACGGCGCTGGCGCCGGGGCTGCGTAGCGCGGTGTTGACCGGCAGGCCCAGAATGGCGCGGGCGTGCAGCTCGAACTCGCTCTGCACTTGGGTGGTGAGCGTCACCAGACCGGTGTCATGTGGGCGCGGTGACACTTCGCTGAACCAGACTTGCTCGCCCTTGACGAACAGTTCCACGCCGTACAAGCCTTGGCCTCCCAGGTTGTCGGTCACGGTTTTCGCGATCTGGCGTGAGCGCTCCAGCGCCTTCGAGGGCATGGGGTGCGGCTGCCAGCTCTCCACATAGTCGCCGCTGACCTGGATGTGGCCGATTGGCTCGCAGAAATGGGTTTCCACCTGGCCGTCGGCGCCTTCCTTCGACGATATGGCACGCACGGTCAGCAGGGTGATTTCATAATCGAAGTCGATGAAGCCTTCGACGATGACACGGCCGCCGCTGACGCGGCCACCGGCCATGGCGTAGTCCCAGGCCTTTTGCACGTCGGCCGGGCCGTCGATCTTGCTCTGGCCCTTGCCCGAGCTGCTCATGACCGGCTTGACGACGCAGGGGTAGCCGATGCCCTTGCCGTTCACACCGTCAATGGCGGCCTGCAACTCGGCCAGCGAGTCGCAGAACTGGTAGGGGCTGGTCGGCAGGCCTAGCGTCTCGGCCGCCAGGCGGCGGATGCCTTCGCGGTCCATGGTCAGGCGCGCGGCGCGGGCGGTCGGAATCACGCGCACCACGCCAGCGGCTTCGAGCGCCTCCAGCATGGGCGTGGCAATCGCCTCGATCTCGGGCACCACCAGGTGCGGCCGCTCGGCCTCGATCAGGGCCTTGAGTTGTGCGGGGTCACTCATGGTGATGGTGCGCGCGTGATGCGCCACCTGCTGGCCGGGGGCGTGGTCGTAGCGGTCCACGGCGATGGTTTCCACGCCCAGCCGCTGCAGGGCGATGATGACTTCTTTGCCAAGTTCACCGGAGCCCAGCAGCATCACTTTGGTGGCGTGGGGGGAGAGAGGGGTGCCGAGTGTGGTCATGCAAAAAAGCGCGTTGCCGCGTCCGAAAAATGAATGAAAAAAAGTGGGGAATGCATTCCCCCTGCTGGTGGCCTGGGTCACAATCAAACCATGGAAACGTCAATTTTATCTGTGCAAGGCTTGCGCAAGCGTTACGGCGACAGCACGGCGGTGGATGATGTGTCGTTCGTCATCCAGCCGGGCGAGTGTCTGGGTGTGATCGGCCCCAACGGCGCCGGCAAAACCACCACCATCCGCATGTGCCTGGGGCTCAGTGTGCCGGACGCCGGCAGCATCACCGCCTTCGGCCTGCAGATGCCGCGTGACGCGCTGGCGATCAAGGCCCAGTTCGGCGTGGTGAGTCAGCTGGACACGCTGGACCCCGACTTCACCTGCGCCGAGAACCTGCTGGTATATGGCCGCTACTTCGGCATGAAAGACGCGCAGATTCGGGCCCGCATTCCGGCGTTGTTGGAATTTGCCTCGCTGACGCACAAGGCGAATGCCAAGCCGGGCGAGTTGTCGGGCGGCATGAAACGCCGCCTCAGCCTGGCCCGCGCATTGGTGAATGACCCCCGGCTCTTGCTGCTGGACGAGCCCACCACCGGGCTGGACCCGCAGGCGCGCCACCTGATGTGGGAGCGGCTGCAACTGCTGTTGCAGCAGGGCAAGTCGATCCTGCTGACGACCCACTTCATGGACGAGGCCGAGCGGCTGTGCTCGCGCCTGCTGGTGCTGGACCATGGCAGAAAAATTGCCGAGGGCAAGCCGCGCGACCTGATTGCCCAGCATCTGGAGCCCGATGTGGTGGAGGTCTATGGCAACGGCGCGCAGGCCCTGGTGGACGCGCCGCTCAAAGCGCTGGCAGCCCGCGTCGAGGTGAGTGGCGAAACCGTGTTTTTCTACACGCAGGATGCCAAGCCGCTGCTTCAGGCACTTGACGCCTACCCGCAACTGCGCACGCTGCACCGACCGGCCAATCTGGAAGACCTGTTCCTCAAACTCACGGGCCGACAAATCAGGGAGGATGCCTAATATGCAAACCCGTACATTGACGACTGCACCAGTGCAAAGCGTGTGGCGCGCACCCGAAATTTCCCTGCGCTTCTGGCCGGTGTTCTTGCGCAACCTGCTGGTCTGGCGCAAGCTGGCCATTCCGAGCCTGGTCGGCAATATTGCCGAGCCGCTGATGTGGCTGGTGGCCTTCGGCTACGGCATGGGCGCGCTGGTCGGCACGGTGAAGGTGGGCAGCACCCAAGTCCCCTACATCCTGTTTCTGGCCAGTGGCTCGATCTGCATGAGCGCCATGCAGGCGGCATCGTTCGAGGCCTTGTACTCCGCGTTCTCGCGCATGCATGTGCAAAAAACCTGGGATGGCATCATGAACGCGCCGGTCAATCTGGACGACATTGTGCTGGCCGAAATGCTGTGGGCGGCGTTCAAGTCGCTGTTCACCGTGACTGCCATCCTGGGGGTGATGCTGGCGCTGGGCATCAGTTACTCGCCCAAGCTGCTGGTGGCTTGGCCGGTCTTGCTGGGGGTGGGCATCACTTTCAGCTGCATCGCGCTGATCTTCAACGCGCTGGCCAAGGGCTATGACTTCTTCACTTACTACTTCACGTTGTTTCTCACGCCCATGATGTTCCTGAGCGGCATCTTTTTCCCGCTGGAGCAGTTGCCTGAAGTGGTGCGCACCATCTCGCAATGGCTGCCGCTGACCAACGCCGTCGAACTGGTACGCCCCTTATTTCTGGACCAGTGGCCAGCGCATCCTGTGCGTCACGCGCTGGTGCTGGCGGCCTATGCAGTGGGTGGCTTCTGGCTGGCGCTGGCGCTGACGCGCAAACGGTTTCAGGGGTGAGTCAGGCGGGTACGGTCAAATCACCCGAACCCGAATCACGTGCTCGACCGCTTGAATCGCGGTGATCACCGCTTCACCCGGCGGGGTTTCGACGTCGATGATGTTGTAGGCCAGTTCGCCGCGGCTCTTGTTCACCATGTCGATCACATTGACTTTGTTGTCGGCCAGCACGGACAGCACATGGCCCAGCACGCCCGAGACGTTGTCGTTGGAGAAGGTGATGCGTGTGGTGCCGGGCGTGCGTCCCATGCTGACACTGGGGAAGTTCACCGAGTTGGTGATGTTGCCGTTTTCCAGGTAATCCTTCAGCTGGTCGGCTGCCATCACGGCACAGTTTTCCTCGGACTCCTCGGTACTGGCGCCGATGTGCGGCATGGCGATCACCCTGGCATGGCCCAGCAGGGCGGGCTCGGGGAAGTCGCACACGTAGCGGCCCAGTTTGCCGCTAGCCAGACTCTGCAGCACGGCGGCCGAGTCCACAATGGTTTCGCGGGCAAAGTTGAGCAGCACCGCGCCGGGTTTGACGCCCGCCAGCGCGTCGGCGTTGATCATGTGACGCGTGGCGTCCATGGCGGGCACATGCAGCGAGATGTAATCCGAGCGCGCCAGCAGCGCCGGCAGATTCTCCATGCGCGTGACCTCGTTAGACAGACGCCAGGCCGCGTCAATGGAGAGGGCCGGATCGAAGCCGACCACCTTCATGCCCAAGGCCAGGGCCATGTCGGCGACCATCGAGCCAATCGCACCCAGGCCCACAATGCCCAGGGTCTTGCCCTTGATTTCGCCGCCGGCAAAGCGCGCTTTTTCCTTCTCCAGCAATTGCGCCATCTCGGCGGCGTCGGTCATGCGGGTGAGCGACTGCACATAGTCGATGCCGGCCAGGATGCCGCGCGTGGCCAGCAACATGCCGGCCATGACCAGCTCTTTCACGGCGTTCGCGTTGGCGCCCGGGGTGTTGAAGACCACGATGCCCTGTTTGCCATAATCAATGACCGGCACGTTGTTGACGCCGGCCCCCGCGCGTGCCACAGCCACCAGGGACTGGGGCACCGGCTCGCCATGCAGCTTCTGGCTGCGCAGCAGGTACGCGTCCGGGTGCGCCATGTCGCTGCCCACTTCATAGGACTGTCGTGGAAACCGGTCCAGGCCCTTGACCGAGATCTGGTTGTAAGTCTTGACTTTGTACATGGACAGTGCTTTCCAGAAGGGCGGGTGGGGGCAGGAAAAGAAATCTCAGGTCAGGCGCTGACCTGTTGGTAGGCCCAGCTCAGCCAAGGCATTAGGGCCTGCAGGTCAGCCGCCTCCACGGTGGCGCCGCACCAGATGCGAATGCCAGCCGGCGCATCCTTGTAGGCGCCAATATCGTAGGCCACGCCTTTGGTGTCCAGCAGCTTCACAACCTGCTTGACCTGTTCGTCGCTCAGCTTCAAGGTCAGGCAGACGCTGGTGTTGGAGCGCGTGGCCGGGTCCTTGGCCAGGAAGGAGATCCAGTCGTTGGCCGCCACGAAGTCCGAGATCACCTTCAAATTGGCTTCACTGCGCGCCATGGTGGCCTGGACGCCACCGATGCGCTCGACCCAGGCCAGTGCGTCCAGATAGTCGGACACGCACAGCATGGACGGGGTGTTGATGGTCTCGCCCTTGAACAGCCCCTCTGTCAGTTTGCCGCCGGAGGTCATGCGAAACAGCTTGGGCATGGGCCAGGGCGGGGTGTAGCTCTCCAGTCGCTGCACAGCGCGCGGACTGAGAATCAGCATGCCGTGCGCGCCTTCGCCACCCAGCACTTTTTGCCAGGAGTAGGTGATGACGTCCAGCTTGTCCCAGGGCAGTTCCATGGCAAACACGGCCGAGGTCGCGTCGCAGATGGTCAGGCCGGCACGGTCGGCGGGAATCCAGTCGCCGTTGGGCACTTTGACGCCGGAGGTGGTGCCATTCCAGGTGAACACGACGTCGTGTTCAAAATTGACTTTCGAGAAATCGGTGATGTCGCCGTAGCCGGTTTCCAGCTTGGTCACATTCGGCAGCTTGAGTTGCTTGACGATGTCCGTCACCCAGCCCGAACCAAAGGACTCCCAGGCCAGTACGTCCACACCGCGCGGCCCGAGCAGCGACCACAGGGCCATTTCGACCGCGCCGGTGTCGGAACCCGCCACCACCGCGACCCGGTAGCCGTCGGGCAAACCCAGAATCCGTGCCGACTCAGAGCAGGCCAGGCCCAAGGCCTTCTTGCCCAGCGCTGAGCGGTGCGAACGGCCGAGGGTGTCGAGCTGCAAGTCCGCCACGTTGTAGCCGGGGCGTTTGCTGCAGGGGCCGGACGAGAAATTAGGATTCTTGGGCTTGACCGTGGGTTGCATGGGGGACTCGCTTCCAGAGAGCAAATGAGACGGGACTGGGACGGGTGCTTGCGCAGCGCAGGCGAGCAGCCTCCAGACGAAAAATCATTGTAGCAATCCGTCCTGGCGGTGGTGCACGTCGGCCAGAAGGCGGCCCAACTCCTTCTTGACCACGGCATAACATTCGCAGGCGTGCGTTTCCAGTTTGGGGCGGTCAATCACGGCAATGTGACCGCGCCGGTAGCTGATGAAGCCGGCGCGCTGCAGATTTCCGGCGGCCTCGGTCACGCTTTCGCGGCGCACCCCCAGCATGCTGGCGACCAATTCCTGTGTCATGATCAACTCATGTGAGGGAACCCGATCCAGCGTCAACAAGAGCCAGCGGCATAGCTGCTGCTGCACCGAATGGTGCCGGTTGCAGACCGCGGTCTGCGAGATCTGTGTCATCAGCGCTTGGGTGTAGCGCAGCAGCAAACGCTGCATCAAGCCGCCGCGACTGAACTCCTGCTGCAGCGTGCGGTGCTCCAGGCGATAAGCGTGTCCTGCGGTCTGGACCACGGCCGAGCTGGAGGTGGTGTCCCCGCCCATAAACAGTGAAATGCCGACGATACCTTCATTGCCCACCCCGGCAATTTCGGCCGATGCGCCTGTCGCCGTGACATAGTGCAGCGACACGATGGCGGTGGTTGGGAAATAAGCGTGCTGCAACTGCCCACCGGGTTCGTAGAGCATTTGCCCAAGTCCCAGTGGGACCAGCTCTAGCTTGGCCGCCAGGGGCTCGAATTCCGCCGCAGGCAGGGCGGCGAGCAGTTGGTTTTGATACGGACTGTGGATGGATGGCATACGAGGCAATGGGTTATGCATTTGGTGCTTATGCGGCTTCATGGGCCCAGGCGTCGGCACACTCGGCGAAGAACGCATGGCCGGTCTGCTGCCGCTTGGCGCGGTACATCGCAGCGTCGGCATTCTTGAGCAGTGTCTCGGCGGTCGCGCCATCGGCGGGACACATCGCAATGCCGATACTGGGGCGGACGGTGAGCGTGAGCGGGCCGATCTGGACCGGGGCCGACACGGCATCGAACAGCTTGCAGGCGAGGCGCCTCAGTTGCTCCTCACTGGGTAAGTCTTTCAGCAGACAGGCGAACTCGTCACCGCCCAGGCGACTCACCATGTCCTCGGCACGCAAGGTCTGGGTCAGCCGGGCCGCCACAATCCTGAGCAGCTCATCGCCGGTGGCGTGCCCGTAGGTGTCATTGACCGGCTTGAAGCCGTCCAGGTCAAGGTAGAGCACGGCGAGCGGCTGGCGCGGATGTTCGGTGGCGGTCAAGGCCTGATTGAGCCGCTCGCCAAAGAAACTGCGATTGGGCAGCAAGGTCAGGTTGTCATGCCGGGCCAGGTGGTGAGCACGCCGTTCCTGCATCTGGGTACCGGCAAGTTCAATGCGTGCTTGCGCCAGCGCGGTCCGCGCATCGAAGAGGTCCAGTTCGAGACGCTGGCGCCGACTGAGTTCCAGCCTTTGAGTGGTCTGGAGCTGGTCCAATGCCTCGACGCATTCCAGCACGCTAGCCCGCACCTGGTCCGCTGCGTCCTGCAGCGGGGTCTCGGGTATCGCGGCGAGCCGCTCGCCCACGCTCACTCGCAGCCGCTCCTTGACGGCGCCCATCAGGATGTCCCAATCCTCAATGGCAATATCCGCGGCGATACTCGGTCGCTGTGACTGCGCCAGCGGTGCCACGCGGGTGGCGATGCTGCGGTCATTGAACTGGGTGTAGGACCACGGCATGCCGATTGCCGCGCCGTCGGTCTCAATGCGGCAAGATTTCAATTCCAGCACAGGGCCCCCGGAATTTGCCATCGTTCGCGCGGCGTGCGTCAGGCTCATGGCCTTGGGGGCGTGTGCGGGAGCGGATCGGAACATGTCGGAGTCCTTACTGGAACAGGTTGATGGATAAGCGCCACAAATAGGGCCTCCGCCCGGTACCTGAGGCAACCAATAGGCGGCAGCTGATAACATGGTCGCGGGCGCCCCGGGCAGGACACAGGACTGCAATGTACGCGCGGCTTCCCCTGATCAGTGTGTAAAAAGACATGCTGCCAAGTATGTTGGGTCTGTGTACGAAACAAAGGAAATGTCGTGATTGAAGTCCGCTGTAGCGAATGCCCTCTCAGAGCCCTGCCGCTGTTTATCGCGCACAGTGCCGAGGAGCTCGCTCTGGTGCAGTCGTTGAAGCGGCGCGAACTCCGCATTGCTGCGAATGAAACGCTGATCCACGAGGGCCAGACCGATGCCCCGCTCTACACGCTGCTCAGTGGTTGGGCTTTTCGCTACAAGACCTTGAGCGACGGGCGCCGCCAGATCCTGAGTTTCCTGCTCGCGGGTGACTTCGTCGGCGTGCAGCAAAAAATGGGCGATGCGGCCGCCCATGGCGTGGTGACCCTGACCGACGCTGTGCTCTGCGTCTTCCAGCGTGACTCTTTGTGGGAGCTGCACCGACGGTCGCCGTCCATGGGGTTCAATATCACCTGGCTGACGGCCCATGAAGAGTCCCTCGTTGACGATACCTTGCTGTCGGTCGGGCGACGAAACGCCGAAGAGCGCATCGCAACGCTGTTGATCCTGCTGTTCAAACGCGCCGCTGCGCTGCAGGCGGACGGCGGGGCGGCGGGCGTGCCGTTTCCGTTGACCCAACAGCATGTGGCCGACGGCTTAGGCCTGTCGCTCGTCCATACCAACAAGACCCTGCGCAAGCTGGAGCGGCGCGGCCTGCATCGCATCATTGATGGGCGCCTGCACATGGGGGACGTCAAGGCGCTCGCGCGTCTTGCCGACTTGTACGGCGATGGCCGTCCGCCGCAGCGGCCGCTGGTTTAGCCCCCTACCCGACGGGTCGGGCCAGCGCGGCTAAATTCGGGGTTCGTGGGCTTGCGAATTGTCTGGCCACAAAGGACCAGATCATGCGTGAAGCGTCCGGGCCTTTCGGGTCGCCGTAGGGGCGCCCGGCGGCACCGCCGCTCCATGCATGGCCTAGCCCATTGATCACACACAGTGTCGCGACAAGTCGGCCCCCGGCACGATAGTCGGTGACCGTTGCGGCATGGCGTGTTGCCAGCAATGTGGCCATGCCGGCACCCGCCGAGAGACCGGCCAGCGCGATGCGCGCGGGGTCGACGGGGTGCTTCACACAGATCTGGTCGATTGCCGCGTTGATGGCATCGGCCTCGCTTTGGGCGCGGCCCGTGCGCCTGTCGTACCAGTTCCAGCAGCGTTGCGCATTGGCGAGACGGTCCTGCTCCGGGTAGAGCACGAGAAAACGCTCGCGCGTTGCGATCCGGTTCATCAGGCTGACATCTGCCAGCGCCTGCGCGTCCTGCCCGCAACCGTGCAGCATCACCAGCAAGGGCAGGCGCTCGCTGCGCCGCACCCCGGGCGGCTTGAACAGCCGGTAGCGCCGCGCCCCCGCTGCCCCGACGGCGACGCCGTCGCTCCAGTGCGCGCCCGCGGCCGACGCTTGCTTGGCGACGGTGGTTTTGCGGGCAGCAGGCACGCCGCGCAGCGCCTGCTTCACCGCCTTGGTGCCGGTACGCATCGCCGTCAGCGTGCGCTGGAATGAACGGCTCAAAAAGGGGTTCGCCATGCGTCCTGCCATGTTTTTCGGGTTCAGGTGAGCCGGGGTGTGTCAATGAACCACTTCAGCGGGCGTGCGCCGCCTTGATCATGTCCGCCGCTTTCTCCGCAATCATGATCACTGGCGCATTGGTATTGCCACCGACAATGCGCGGCATGATGGAGGCGTCCACCACGCGCAAGGCTTGCACCCCCCGCACGCGCAGCTGTGCATCCACCACGTCCAGCGGGCCCTTGCCCATGCGGCAGCTCCCGACCGGGTGGTAGATAGTGTCGGCGTGGTCGCGGATGAAATGCTCGATCTGGGTATCGCTCTGGGCGGCCGCGGAGGCGGGTAGTTCCTGGCCGTTAATCGCCGCCAGGGCCGGCTGCGAAAGAATATGGCGCATCAGTTTGAAGCCGCGCATCAGGCGTTCCATGTCGTCCCGCTCACCCAGAAAGTTGGGGTCGATCAAGGGTGGCGCCAGTGGGTCTTTGCTGTCCAGCTTCACGCTGCCGCGGCTGCGCGGGCGCAGCAGGCAGACGTGACACGAGTAGCCATGACCCCAGGTGGCGGTGCGGCCGTGGTTGACCAGTTTGCCGATGACAAAGTGCAGTTGCAGGTCCGGGATGGGTTCGCTGGCTTGGCTCTTGATGAAGCCACCCGCTTCGGCGAAATTGGTGGTGAGCAGGCCGCTGCGCGAATTGCGCCACTCGAAAATGCCCTGGAGGACGCGCAGCATTCCGCTCAGCGACAGGCCAAGCAAATCTTTCGCCTGCGGCGCAGCCATCACTTGCACCACATCGACATGGTCGTGCAAGTTTTCTCCCACGCCGGGTAGATCGTGCAGGGTGGCAATGCCGTTTTCCAGCAAGTGTTCATGCGGACCAATGCCGGAGAGCATGAGGAGCTGGGGTGACTGCAGGGCACCGGCGCACAGCAGCACCTCGCGCGCGGCCCGGAGCTGCTTGACCTGTCCGTCCTGCTGGAATTCCACGCCCACCGCGCGTTTGCGCTCCAGCAGGATGCGGGTGGCGTGGGCGCCTGTGAACACGCGCAGGTTGGGGCGCGGCGTCAGGTAGGCCTTGGCTGCGCTGCAGCGCTCGCCGTTGATTTGCGTGACCTGGAACAGGCCGACACCGTCCTGGCGCGCGCCGTTGAAGTCGGGGTTGTGGACAAAACCCGCCTGTTGCCCGGCCTGCACAAACACCGGGCCAAAGCGATTGGGTTGGGTCAAATCCTTCACATTCAGGGGGCCGCCGCTGCCGTGAAAGGCGTCGGCGCCGCGTTCGTTATGTTCGGCGCGCTTGAAGTAGTGCAGCACGTCGTCATAGGCCCAGCCGGGGTTGCCCTCGGCCGCCCACTGGTCGTAATCCGCGCGGTGGCCACGGGTGTAGATCATGGCGTTGATTGAGCTGGAGCCGCCCAGCACCTTGCCGCGTGGCTGGTAGCCTTGCCGGCCATTCAGCCCCGCTTGCGGCACGGTGTCAAATTGCCAGTTGACCTGACCGCTCCTGGCGAGCAGGGCCAGCCCGGCCGGGCAGTGGATCAGCACGCGGTTGTCAGCGGGGCCGGCTTCCAGCAGTGCCACCGTGACGTTGGGGTTCTCGCTCAGTCGCGCCGCCAGCACGCAGCCGGCCGAGCCGCCGCCGATGATGAGGTAGTCAAACATGGGTTTCTCCGGGCACTTTGTGGATCATGGTGCGGTGAGCCGGCGTCACACCTTCCCGCACACCCCGGCAGGATTGAATCCGCTGCATGTGGCAGGCGCTGAGCACAGTAATTTACCGGCGCGTGTGACGTGGGGTCTTGAGTTCCCGCAACTCTTCATGCAGGCTGCGCACCTCGGCGCGCAGCGCGCCGATCTCGTGCATCAGGTCGCGCTCAACCTGGCGCTCCTCGGTTTCGACGAACATGGCGGCCACCGAGGCCGTGACCAGCGAAAGCACTGCCAGCCCGAGCAAGACGACGAGGACCGAGAATAGGCGCGAGGCGTGGGTGCTGGGAACGATGTCGCCATAGCCGACGGTCGCCGCCGTGGTGAAAGCCAGCCACAGCCCGTCGCTCAGCGTGAGGGCGCGCGGCTCCAGGATCCAGAAGCCGACACCGCCCAGGCCCAAAATGAGAAGACAAAGAACCAGCGAGTAAACCAGCCCGCGCCGGGTAATAAATCGTTTGCGTTGTTGCCATTTCATAGGCGAGGACTGTACAGGGCCTTGGCGCCGCCGATGCGCGATCCGCTGCAAAAAGACGCGAGGCGGACAAAGTGCCAACTCACCGATCCGTCCGACCGATCGGGCATGATGTTGGGTTAAGTACACAAGGAACACCATGAAGCTGGCTTTGCTGTCAGACATCCACGCCAACATTCAGGCCTTCGAGGCCTGTCTGGCGCATGCCCGTGAGCAGGGTGCGCAGCAGTATGCCCTGCTGGGCGACCTGGTTGGCTACGGTGCCGACCCGGTGGCCGTGGTCGAGCGGGCGCAGGCGTTGGCCGCAGGCGGCGCGCTGCTCATCAAGGGCAATCACGACGCGATGGCGGTCGCGCCCCCGGCGGAGGTTAAAACCGTGGGCGACAGCACGGCGGGCTGGACCCATGCGCAACTCAGTGACAGCCAGCGGCATTTTCTGGACAGCTTGCCGCTGACCCTGCAGCAGCGCACGCTGTTGCTGGTGCATGCCAGCGTGGACGGCCCCGAACTGTGGCGCTATGTGTACGACCAGCGCGCCGCCAGCGCCAGCCTGGACGCCGCCGCCGCCTGGCCGGAGGTGCGTCATGTGTTTGGCGGCCACGTGCACCTGCAAACCTTGTACTACCGGGGCGCGGGGGCGGGCTTGATGCGATTCATGCCCACGCCCGGCATCGCGGTGCCGGTGCCGCAACATCGCCACTGGCTGGCCACCATCGGCTCGGTGGGGCAGCCGCGCGATGGCAATCCGCAGGCCATGTACGCCTTGTTTGACACCGACAAATTGCAGCTGACCTTTCACCGGGTCTCGTACGACCATCCGGCCGCCGCTGCCGCCATTCGACGGGCCGGCTTGCCGGCTTTCTTTGCCGAGCGACTGGAGTTGGGGCGATGAAGCTGCTGGAGCCGGGCGCACAGCTGGACGGTTTCACGATTGAAGAATGCATTCATTCCGGTGGCATGGCGCATATTTACCGCGTGCGTTACACGCAAGGGGGGCATGATCCCGGCTTTCCCATGGCCATGAAAATTCCGCGCATGACGGCCGGCGATGGCGCCGAAAACATCGTCAGTTTTGAGGTCGAACACCAGATCCTGCAGGTGCTGGCGGGTCCGCATGTGCCGCGATTTGTGGCGGCCGGCGACCTGGAAAACGTGCCCTATCTCGTGATGGAGTACGTCCACGGTCAAACCTTGCAGCACTGGCTGGATGCGCCCGAGCGCCCGGGCGTTGACGAGTTGGCCCGCCTGGGCGCGGCCATGGCGCTGGCGGTGCACAGCCTGCATCAGCAAAACACGGTCCATCTGGACTTGAAACCGGCCAATGTGCTCATTCGCCCGGATGGCAGCGCGGTACTGCTGGACTTTGGCTTGTCCTGCAACGCGCTCTACCCTGACCTGCTGGCCGAACAGTTGCGCAAGGCGGTGGGCTCGCCGGCCTGGATGGCACCGGAACAAGTGGTGGGCATCCGGGGCGACCCGCGCAGCGACATTTTTGCCATTGGCGTCATGCTGTACGAGCTGGCCACCGGCGAGTTGCCGTTTGGCAATCCGCAGACGACAGGCGGGCTGCGTCAGCGGCTGTGGATGGACCCCGCGCCGCCGCGCAAGCTGCAGCCGCAACTGCCGGAATGGCTGCAAGAAGTCATTCTGCGCTGCCTGGCGCCCGAGGCGGCCCAACGCTACCCGTCGGCGGCGCACTTGGCATTTGACCTGCGCTACCCGGACCAGATCAGCGTGACCGAACGTGGCCGCAACCTCAAAGGCACCGGCTTCGGCACCCATTTCAAGCGCTGGCTCAAGGCCGCCGGCATGCACTACCAGCCCAGCCCGCTGCCGGCCCAGCAGATTGAAGAAGTCCCCATCGTCATGGTGGCGCTGCCGCACAAAGACGTGAGCGATGCCACGCTGTACTCACTGCGCCAGGCGGTGGCGCGTTCGCTGGGGACGCGCCCCGGCGCCCGCCTGGCCTGCGTGACTGTGATCTCACCCGGGCAGACCAGCGCCGCCAGCGACGACACCAGCGAGACCCGTGTGCACCGGCGCTACCTCGCCGGCCTGCGGCAATGGGCGCAGCCGCTGGACCTGCTGGGGCACCAGGCCTCGTACCATGTGCTGGAGGCCGGCGATGTGGCGCAGGCGCTGGTGAGCTACGCGGCGGGCAACCGGGTTAGCGTCATTGTCATGGGGGCGGCCACGCATGGTCTGAAGACGCAACGCGTGATAGCCACCGTGCCAATCAAAGTCGCCATGGAGGCGCCTTGCACCGTGATCCTGGTGAAGCAGGTCTTGCCGTTTGCCCGGCTGCTCGATGAGGCGGCGAAATTGAAGCCGGCCTGGAACCCGGAGCGGGACGCGCCCTTCTGAGAAATTGCGGGACAGACCGCAGCGACACGACGTGCGCCAGCTCTGTCGCCAACATTTCAGGCGTGCAGGCACGACAATGCGTGCATGTTGTCACTTTCCCCAACTTCTTCCGTCCGTCACCCGTTCGAATCGCTCACGCCCGATGTCGTCATGGACGCGCTGGCCAGCGTCGGGCTCTATGGCGATGGGCGGCAACTGGCCCTGAGCTCCTACGAGAACCGCGTCTATCAGCTGCATCTGGAAGATGGCCCGGTGGTGGTGGCCAAGTTTTACCGCCCCGAGCGCTGGAGCACGGCGCAGATTCTGGAAGAACACGCTTTTTCCGCCGAACTGATGGCGGCGGAGATCCCGGTCGTCGGGCCGCTGGTGTTGAATGGCACGACGCTGCATCACTTTGCGGGCTTTGCCTTTAGCGTCAGCCCGAGCCGCGGCGGCCGCCCGCCCGAGCTGGATGACCCCGACGTGCTGGAGTGGATTGGCCGCTTTCTGGCGCGCATTCACACCGTGGGCGGGGCGCGCCCTTTCGTCAGCCGGCCGGCGCTGGACCTGCAAAGCTTTGGCATCGCGTCGCGCGAGTGGCTGCTTGAGAACGACAAGGTGCCGCTGGACGTGCAGTCAGCGTGGGCCAAGGCCTCGCAAGATGCTATTGATGTAATAGCTTGTTACCCATGTCTGACGGGGGCTGGAGGCCAAAAAGACTCTTATTCCGAACCGATCAAGCGGCTGCGCCTGCACGGCGACTGCCATCCGGGCAACATCCTGTGGACGCCGCTGGACTCGCCTGCCAGCGCCGGACCGGGCCCGCACTTTGTCGATCTGGACGACGCCCGCAGCGGCCCGGCCGTGCAAGACCTGTGGATGCTACTCAGTGGCGACCGCCAGCAGCGTAGCCGCCAGCTCGGCGCGCTGGTGGACGGCTACGAGCAGTTCCGCGAGTTCGACCGGCGCGAGCTAGCCCTGATCGAACCGCTGCGCACCCTGCGCCTGATCCACTACAGCGCCTGGCTGGCGCGGCGCTGGGATGACCCGACCTTTCCGATCAACTTTCCGTGGTTTGGCTCCAGTGACTACTGGCAGGGCCAGGTGCAGATGCTGGAAGAACAGCTGGAGGCGATGCAGGAAGAGCCGCTGCTGGTGTGATCAACGCACCGGGTTTTCCAGATGGCCGATGCCATCGATCTCCACCCGCACCACATCGCCTGACTGCAGATACTTGGGCGGCTTGAAACCGATGCCCACACCGACCGGCGTGCCGGTGGCAATCACATCGCCGGGGTAGAGGGTGATGCCGGCAGACAGGGTTTCGATCAGGGTCGGCAGGTTGAAGATCAGGTCGGTGGTGCTGGCGTTCTGGCGCAGTTCGCCATTGACGAAGCAGCGCACCGTGGTGTGGTTGCCATCCAGTTCGTCGGCACTGACCAGCCAGGGCCCCATCGGACAAAAGGTATCGAAGGACTTGCCCATCAGCCACTGCGAGTGACGGCTTTGCCAGTCGCGCGCGGTCACGTCGTTGATGATGGTGTAGCCCCAGACGTGCTGCATCGCGTCCTCGGCCTTGATGCCTTTGCCACCCTTGCCGATGATGACGGCGAGCTCGCCTTCGTAGTCGATCGCCTCGGAGACCCCGAGCGGGAGTTCAATCGTGTCTGTGGGTCCAATCACCGATTCCGGCACTTTGGAGAAGATGATTGGCGCCTTGGGAATGTCGCCGGCGGCGGCGCTGCTGTCAAAGCCGCTGCCCGCGAATTCCTTGGCGTGAGCATGGTAGTTTTTTCCCACGCAAAAAATATTGCGACGTGGCTTGGGCAGGGGCGCGCCGATGTGCACGTCGTTCAGGGCCAGCGGCGCCAGGGTTGGGGGCAATGCGACACCGCCAGCCAGGGCTTCAATAATGGGCAGTGCGCCCAGCGCCCGCACATGCGCAGGCAGATCGAACGGCGTGACGGTTTTCAGGTCGCTGGACACCAGGCCGACGCCAGCTTGTCCATTGATGCGGTAGGCAACTATTTTCATGAGTTTGTGGGGATTTGTTCGGTGAATGATCTGTGAATTTAGCTTGCGTTTGGCGTTAACCGGGTGAGGGGTTTTACGCATGCGCGACTTGCACCAAGATGCTAGCATGAGCAAGACAAAGTGCCGCCCCAGCTTGGCGCGGCATGACGACCCACCGTTCACAACAAGCAGGAGACATAACATGAAACGCCGCACCGCCCTGATAGCCAGCATTCTCATTTCCGCCAGCAGTTGGTGCGCCGCGCAGGCGGCCTGGCCCAGCCGCTCCATCACCATGATCGTGCCGTTTCCACCGGGCGGCCTGGCCGATCTGGTGGCGCGGCCCGTGGCCGAGGCCATGTCACGCGACTTGGGGCAACCGGTGGTCATTGAAAACAAGGCGGGGGCGGGCGGTGGCATTGGCATGGGCATAGCCGCGAAAGCCAAGGCGGATGGCTACACCATCCTGCTGGCGTTGTCCTCGCTGACCGTCCTTCCTGAAGCGGACGTTGTGCTGGGCCGCGCACCGATGTTCGCGCTGGCAGACCTGCGTCCGATTGCCCGCTTCACGGCGGACCCGACCGTGCTGGCGGTGCGGGCCGATGCACCGTGGAAGACGCTCAAGGACTTCATGGATGATGCCAAAAAGCGGCCGGGCGCCATCAACTACGGTTCATCGGGCAACTACGGCACGATGCACGTACCGATGGAAATCCTGTCGCAAGCGGCGGGCGTCAAGATGACGCATGTGCCCTTCACCGGGGCTGGCCCCGCCGTGGTGGCGCTGCTGGGCGGCCAGATTGATGCCGTGTCAAGCGGTCCGGCCACCGTGCTGCAGCACATCAAGGCCGGCAAGCTGCGCGTGCTGGCCCATTGGGGCAACGGCCGGCTGGCATCGATGCCGGAGGTGCCCAGCATCAAGGACAGCGGCTTGAATGCCGAGTACGCCCAATGGTCCGGTCTGTTCATCCCGCAGGCCACGCCGGAGCCGGTGGCCCAACGCTTGCGTGCGGCGGCCAAATTTGCCGCGCAGGACGCCCGCGTCAAGGAGGTCATCCAGAATGCCGGCAGCCCGGTGCTGTACCAGGACGCGGCTGAGTTCGAAAAATACGTACAGGCGGATGCCAAACGCATGGTCGATGTGGTCAAGCGCATCGGCAAGCTGGACTGATTCACTGTTCCTTTTCAGGAGCGCCTTGCTGCGATCCAATACGCTGCATTCCCTGCTGGTGGCCCGGGGCATTTACTTTCCTGACCCGGTCAAGGCCACCGCCGGCATCCACTTCATGAGCGTGCTCAAACGCTTGGGCATTGATGCAGAGCTGGCATCGCGACTGCAGCCGTTCCCCCAATGGCGCTACTGCCATGCGTGAGATGGCGCACGCTGCAGGCAGCGGCCTGATCGGTTCACGCAAGTGACTGAACTTCCCTATACGCTCGGCGTTGATCCGCCTGTTGAGCAGCCCCGAGGCCGCCGTGTTGCGGCGTTCGGGTGGTTTTGAATAGAGGGCTGCCGTGGGTGCGGCCAAGGCCTATTGACCGCCGCTCGCTGCCGGGCGGTCTTGCCGGTTGGCTTATTTGCCGTTGATCCCCAGCAATTCGACTTCAAACAGCAGCGTGGCGTTCGGTGGGATCGCACCGCCGGCGCCGCGCTCGCCATAGGCGATGGCGGCGGGGCAGGTCAGTTTGGCCTTGCCACCGACCTTCATGCGCTGCACGCCTTCGGTCCAGCACTTGATGACGCCGCTCAAGGGGAACTCGATCGGCTGGCCGCGTTTGTAGGAGCTGTCAAATTCGCGCCCGTCGGGGAAGGTGCCGCGGTAGTGCACTTTGACTTTGTCGCTGGCGGCGGGGCTGGCGCCATGACCGTCCTTGAGCGAGCGGTACACCAAGCCGCTGGCGGTGACCACGGCGCCTTCTTCCTTGGCCGCAGCAGCGGTGACGGCGTTTTGGGCCCACACCGTGGCGGTGGATAAGGTCAGGGCGGCCAGCGTGGCGACGAGGGCGCTAACGCGCAGAGCAGTTTTCATGTGAGCTTTTCCATTCAGTTGAAGCAAGGGAGACGATTGTCGCAGCCTGCCGTCGCGTCATGTTGCAGGTGAGCCCGAGCTGTTACCGCCTCAGATTCCTGCGAGCGCGCACGCCGCCCGCGTGATGGCGCCGTTCGGTGTTGCCAGCGCATTGAGAATCGTAAAATGGTTATGGTGCAGGAGTGGCAGCACGCTGCCGGGCAAGCCGCACCGAGCCGCCGCGAATTGTTCCGATTGCCGTTGCAGTTCAGGCAATTCGCCGGTTCCGTAAGTCACCACCAGCGGACGCGGGCTGAGCGGTCGGTGTAACGGGCTCAGCAAGCTTTGTTCAGTATCGGTCAACTGGAGTTTGTCATTCAGGTACGACAAGCGCACCGGTTCCAGATCGTAAATGCCGCTGATCGCCACCCCGCCGATCACGCCCGGTTCATCCAGACACAGGGCGGTCAAATGACCACCGGCAGACCAGCCCGATACGATCATGCGATCCGGATCGCCGCCGAAATCGGCGGCATGATTTTTCAGCCACGCAATCGATGCTTTTACTTCATCGACGATACCGGCAAGAGAAATGTCAGGTGCCAGCGTGTAGCCGACCATGGCGACATGCAGGCCGTGCGCCAGCGGCCCCGCCGCCAGAAAGCTGAAGGTTTCCTTCGCGCGCATTTGCCAGTAGCCGCCGTGGATGAAGATCAGCAGTGGGCCGGGCTTTTCCGCCGCGAAATAATCGATGCGGTTGCGTGGGGCCGGACCGTAGCGCAGATCCAGATGACGGCCATGTGCCGCACGCACGGCGGCGCTGCGCTGGTCGAAGTCTTGCAACAAGGCACTGCTATTCTTGACTGCCGCCGAATTGTTGTAGCCAGCGTCCAGTGCCGCCTGATCCAGGCCGCGATAGACCAAACTCATGCGGCCACCTTGCTGGCAACATGACTGGTTAGATATTGCGTGACGTCGCGCCGCACCTGATTGAACTCGATGGCGGTAATGTCGCGCGGGCGCGCCAGCTCGAGCTTGATATCCTCCTCGATCCGGCCCGGACCCGCCGTCATCACCACCACCCGATCCGACAGCATCACCGCCTCTTCGACGGCATGCGTCACGAACACCACGGTGACCTTGGTGCGCGCCCAGATCTCCAGCAAATCCTGTTGCAGTTTTTCGCGCGTCAGCGCATCGAGTGCACCGAACGGCTCATCCATCAACAAGACTTCGCAATCGTTGGCCAGCACACGCGCAATCGCGACGCGTTGCTTCATGCCGCCGGAAAGCTGTCCGGGGTAATAATCGGCAAATTTGGTGAGGCCCACCATATCGGTGTAGTACCTCGATATTTCATCCAGTTTGGGTTTTGGCAAATTGCGTTGGCGCTGACCGAAGCCGATATTTTCCTTCACGGTCAACCACGGAAACAGTCCGTAGTCCTGGAACACCATGCCGCGTTCAGGACCTGGGCCGAGTATCGGCATGTCATACATGTTGACGCGGCCGCAAGACGCGGTTTCAAAACCGGCGATGATTCGCAGCAGCGTTGACTTGCCGCAGCCAGACGCGCCGATCAGGCAGACGAACTCTCCCTTCTTGATGCTCAGATTGACGTCTCGCAGCGCCTGCACCGTGTTGCCGCCAACCGAGAACACCTTGCTGACGCCCTGGATGTCAATCGCCGCCAATGGACGGCGCGCGGAGTAAATATCAGACATGATGTTGCGGGCTCCATTTGAGTAAGCGATTATTAAGGGCCACCAGCACGCGGTCCGTTGCATAACCGGTGATGCCGATCACGACCATGCCGGCAATCACCAGATCAGTGCGCGATAGCATGCGGCCATCCATGATGACGGCACCCAATCCCTCCGGTACGCCCGTCATTTCACCGACCACGATCAATATCCAGGCAAAGCCATGCCCCAGACGCAAGCCGTTCAAAATCGACGGGGTCGCGGCCGGCAACACCACCTGGCGAAACAGCGACGAGCCGGAGCAGCCCAGCATCAACGCGGCTTCGAACAAACGGTTGTCAACGGCTTTCACGCCGAAGATGGTGTTGAAGACGATGGGGTAGAACGCCCCGAGAAACACCAGGAAGATCGCGGCATTGGGTCCGATGCCGAAAAAGATCATCGACAGCGGCAACCAGGCCGTCACTGGCACCGGGCGCAGCAACTGCAGGGTTGGATCCAGCAGATCGCGAATCAGCTTGATGCGACCGATCAACAAGCCGAGCGGAATGCCCAACAAGGCGGCGGCAAGAAAGCCGCCGTAAACGCGGGTGATCGATTTCCACAAATGCAGAAAGAGCGTCTGGCTGAAGGCGTCGTCATAGACGCCCCCAAACGCGAAGTCGATCAGCATCAAGCCGACGTCTTTGGGCAAGGGGATCAAGCGCGTGCCGGACAGGCGCACACCCAGATCCCACGCGATCAGCAGCAAGACCGGGACGATCAGCGGCGTCAACCAACGCTTGATACGCGGCCAGACCTCTGGCCTGACGATTTTCAGCGCTAACTCGGCAGTGTGTTCCACGGCAATCCCTTGAGACAAAGCAACGTTTACTTGACTTGTCTATTGAAGCTGGCGTTGATGAAGCTGCCGTAATCGGGCAACTGGCGAATCTGCTTTTTGTCGAGCATCTGCGCGCCGTAATATTTGGCGCGCGTCGTCCAGTCATCGTCGATCTTCCAGGTCAGCTCGACGTTGGGTGCGGCCAGCTCAGCTGTCTTGGCCGGCACCCCAAGTTTTTGTCCCGTCATCTCGACAAAGGCAGTGCGATTGGCCATCGCGTACTCAGTCGCCTGCCGATGAATATTCAAGAACAGCTTGATCAACTCGGGTTTGTTTTTGATGTTGTCGGCATGTGTCGTCATGACCATGTTGAGCGAGCCGGTGGGCGTTGAGTACGGATACTCGACGATCTTGCCGATGCCGCGACCGATACTGATCGATGGTCCCGGCTCCGCCCCGACAAAGGCATCGATATCGCCCCGCTCCAGTGCCGACGCCATTTCGCTGAACGACACGCGCACGGGCTTGATATCCGTGATCGTCATGCCCTCATGCTTCAAGCGATCAAGGATCACGACTTCTTGTGTGGAGCCGGGCAGGATGCCGACTTTTTGACCTTTGAGCGCCTTGATGGAATCGATCTTGCCATCGGCGCGCGCCACCACCGCCATGCCGCGATTGCATTGCGCGGCAATGATCACCACCGGCTCGCCGGCAGCCGCACCCAGCGTTGCCGCCGCCAGACCATAAGTACCAAAATCAACCGATTTGGTCACCACCGCGTTCTTGCCGTCGGTCGGCGTTTCAAACGGAATCACTTCGATCTTGTAGCCGGGCGGCGTGAATTTGTCGTAGAAGTACGGTGTGATGGCATGCATTAGTTTGAGCGTGCCGACACGGATCACCTGGTCCGCTGCCAGTGCTGAAGTAGAAGCTGCGGCGCATGCGAACGATGCGGCGATCAGGGTGGCAATGAGTTTTCTGCGTGAGGGCATGACGGATCCTTTTAACGTTGATGAGTAAGCGCCTGTTCCTGATGGCGACACCCGGCGGGTAATGTGATGGCCTTCTTGTGTACAAGCTCAACCACAGCACCGCAAGGTTTGTGCCATGCCCTCGGCACACGACATACCCACAACACCGTCGGCTGAGCCGAGACGCGAATGCGGTACTGCGCGCAATCAGGGGGGCGTTCCGCTCGGGTTGGTGCGCGGTTGCACGGTTTTGGTGCGCTGTGTTGTGAGGCCACTTCTGCCTCGACAGACGCGGCAGGCTTGGCCACATGGCGGGCACCCGCTGCTGGCCAAGCGTTGCCAGTTTCGATGGACGCCAGTCGAGGCGTCTTCATCACAGTCAAGTGACGTCCATGTTGGCACCGAAATTGCAAGAGTTGATTCGAGAGGTACACGTTACGTCAAACACAACTGAATAATCATTCAAGACAGCTAGGGTTCCGAGTCCAGTTGCTGACTGGTCTGTCTGGTCCGAGAGCAGTCGGCTGCACCTTGGTGCGGCTCCACGGAGGGACAAAAGCCCGGGAGATCACGGTTTGCGCCGACGGTACTTTCTCGCGTTTTTCAAGTCACTACAGGAGCCCAATTTGTCTGATATCCAACTGCCAAGATCGAGCCCAAGCATCTGGTCGATTGCCACGACCATCACCAGGGGCCAGTACTGGCTATTTGCCGCGGTGGGCCTGATTAGCCCGTTCATCGCCTGGGCAGCGCTTTCTGCCTCCGCGTGGGTTGACCCCCTGTTTCTGCCGGGCCCGCTTGAGGTCTTCCAGCGCCTCTACCTCTGGCTGCTGGACGACGACCTTTTGGGCGATGCGGCCATCAGCATGTACCGGGTGTCGGCTGGCTTTGCCCTCTCGGCCGCATTCGCTTTGCCGCTGGGGCTCCTGATCGGCGCGTTTCGACCGATTGAGGCGCTGCTGGAGCCGTTGACGGATTTTGTGCGCTACATGCCAGCGGTAGCCTTCATTCCGCTGGTCATGCTCTGGTTTGGCATTGGCGAGGGTGCAAAAATTTCGATCATCTTCATCGGCACCTTCTTCCAGATGGTGTTGATGGTGGCCGAGAACGTGCGTCTGGTGCCCAAAGCCCAGATCGAAGCCGCGCAAACCATGGGTGCCGACCGCTACGAAATGATCCGGCTCGTGCTGCTGCAGTCGGCCAAGCCCGCCATTCTGGATACTTTGCGCATCACCATGGGATGGGCCTGGACCTACCTGGTGGTGGCCGAACTGGTGGCCTCCAATTCCGGTCTGGGCTATTCAATTCTGAAGGCCCAGCGCTTTCTCAAGACCGACACTATCTTCGGCGGCATCATCCTGATCGGGCTGATCGGCCTGTTGATGGATCAGGCGTTTCGCTGGCTGCACCGCCGCTCATTTCCGTGGTTGCACGGGCAAAGGTAACGACATGTCCAAAGTCATCATTCAACAACTCGGGAAAGTGTTTGGCAAGGCTGGCCCCAATTCGGTGCCTGCGCTGAAAGATGTCAACCTGACCATTGAAGACAACGAGTTTGTGACCCTGGTGGGTGCATCGGGTTGTGGCAAGTCCACCTTGCTGCGCATCCTCGCGGGGCTGGAGACGAACAGTTCGGGCCTGGCCAGCTGCGATGGGCGCCCGATCACCGGACCGGGGGCCGAGCGTGCCATGGTGTTTCAGCATTACAGCCTTTATCCCTGGCTGACCGTGATGGGCAACATCAAGTTCAGCCGGCAGTTGAAGGCCAACCGGGAAGATCTCAGTTCCGCCGACGTGGAAGCAGCATCGGGCCGTGCCGACGCCTTGCTGGACCTGATCGGTTTGAGCAAGGTGGCCTCGGCCTATCCGAATCAGCTCTCCGGGGGCATGCAGCAGCGCGTGGCGATTGCCCGCGCACTGATGGGCCGACCCGCCATGCTGCTGATGGATGAGCCTTTTGGCGCGCTGGACGCGCAGACCCGGGAAGTGATGCACGACCTGATCCTGCACATCCATCGCATCGAGAAGACCACCATTGTGTTCGTCACGCACGATGTGGAAGAAGCGATTTACCTGGGGCAGCGGGTGGTGTTGATGCAGCCGCGGCCGGGCCGGATTCACAGCATCTACCCGGTGCCCTTGCCGGCGCAGCGCAATCAGGACATGAAGCACGCGCCGGAGTTTCGCGCACTCAGGGCTGAAATCCTGGCCCGCATTCGCGAAAGTTCCGGTATGGCCACCGATCACGATCTGCTGGGCAAGCTGAACCAAACAGCCGAGCCGCCCTGAGGCGCGCAGCGAATTAAGCCCCACTTACTGCCAAACCATTTTCACCGACCCACTTCAGAGAAACCGACTACATGGAAACCAGTTTCACCACCTTGAGTCCACTGGCCCGCGCTGCGGTGCCGGACACCTCCACGCCATTCACCCCGGAGCTGGTGCTCTGGGAGGAGCTCATGCCCGGCGGCGCGCATTGGTCCGGGCTGCTGCGGCGCGGCAACACACTGCGCCTGACCGACTTGCATGGCCGGGCCAATGTGTCGGCGCTGCTCTTCAACCAGGAAGAAAAAACCGAGCGCTACAACATGCCTGACACGCTGAAAGCGCAACACACGGCATTTTTGACGAAGGGTCATGTCTGTTACTCCGACATGGGGCGTGTCCTGTGTTCCATGGCGGACGACAGCTGCGGCTGGCATGACACGGTGTGCGGCGTGCTCGATGCGCAAGGGTTGCGCGCCAAATACGGTGAAGCCCGCTACCAGGAGCACCGCAACGCCATGTACCGCAACGGACTTGATGGCTTTCTGGTCGAGCTCGGCAAATGGGGTCTTGGCAAGCGCGATGTGGTGGCCAACCTCAACCTGTTCAGCAAGGCCGTCGCCGATGACACCGGCGGTCTGCATTTTGAAACGGCACACCGCCAGCCGGGGCAGTATGTGGACCTGCGCTTTGAAATGAATGTGCTGCTGGTGTTGTCCACCGCACCGCATCCGTTGGATCCAGCGCCCACGTATGACCCGAAAGCGGTCAAGCTGACCGCCTGGCGCTCAGGCACGGCCGGTGCGGACGATCCGTGCCGTCTGTCCTGCCCGGAAAACGGGCGTGGTTTCCTTAACACCGAGCGCTACTTTCTGTAACGCCACGGTGCCCGGATACCGACTCCAGTTCACCCCTATCACCAGCGTAAAACACACCATGTCCCTACAACTTGTTGAAAGCCGGCTAGACCCGGCGCAGGCCGTGATCGACGAAGTACAGCCCGCCGGCGAGCCGTGGTTGAAACTGCTCAAGCGCGGCCAGATCTTGCGCATCGTGGATCTCGAAGGCAACCAGGCGGTTGACACGATTTTTTACAGCGCGGATGCGCCCGAGGAGCGCTACAGCCTGACGCATACGATTCAGGCCCAGGGCTCCTTGTACCTGGGGACGGGCTCGCGGTTGATGTCCAGCGAAGGCCGTCCCATGCTGACCATCGTGGCCGATACGTGCGGGCGGCACGACACACTGGGTGGCGCCTGTGCCAGCGAGAGCAACACGGTGCGCTATGCGATCGAAAAACGCTTCATGCACAGCTGCCGCGACAACTACCTGCTGGCCATAGCGCACTCACCGTATCCGTTGAACAAGCGCGACGTGGTGTCGAACATCAACTTTTTCATGAATGTGCCGGTTACCCCGGACGGCCACCTCACCTTTGAAGACGGGATTTCAGCCCCGGGCAAATACGTTGAGCTGCGCGCCGAAATGGACTTGATCGTTCTGGTGTCCAACTGCCCCCAACTCAACAACCCGTGCAATGCCTACAACCCGACGCCAGTGCGCTTCCTGATCTGGGATGGGGTCTGACATGTTCACCAAAGTATTGATTGCCAACCGCGGCGCCATTGCCTGCCGCATCATCCGCACGCTGAAAAACATGGGCGTGGCTTCGGTGGCGGTTTACTCCGAGGCCGATGCCGAGTCCCTCCATGTGGCGATGGCCGACGAGTCGGTGTGCATCGGCCCGGCGGCGCCGGCCAGCAGTTACCTCTGCATGCCGCGCCTGATCGAGGCCGCCCTGCAAACCGGCGCGCAGGCCATTCACCCCGGCTATGGCTTTCTCTCGGAAAACGCCGCATTTGTCGAGGCGTGCGAGGCCGCCGGGCTGGTGTTCCTGGGGCCGACGCCGCATCAAATGCGGGTGTTTGGCCTCAAGCACTCGGCGCGCGCGCTGGCGACCCAGGCCCAGGTCGTCTTGCTGCCCGGCACCGGCCTGCTGCCCGACGTGGCGACGGCGCTGGAACAGGCCGCGATCATTGGCTATCCGGTGATGCTCAAAAGCAGCGCCGGCGGCGGTGGCATTGGCATGCAGATGTGCACCGGCGCGGCGGAACTGGCGACGGCGTTTGAGTCGGTGCGCCGACTGGCACAGGCCAACTTTTCCGAGGCCGGCGTCTTCCTTGAACGCTTTATTGCCGATGCGCGCCACATTGAAGTGCAGGTGTTTGGCGATGGCGCTGGCGAGGTGCTGGTGCTGGGCGAGCGCGATTGTTCATTGCAGCGACGCAACCAGAAAGTGGTGGAAGAAACCCCGGCACCGAACCTGCGGCCCGAAGTGCGGCAGGCCTTGCATGAGACCGCACGACGGCTGGCGCAGAGCGTGCAATACCGCTCGGCCGGCACGGTGGAGTTTGTGGTCGATGCCGCCACGCAGGATTTCTACTTTCTGGAAGTCAATGCGCGGCTGCAGGTGGAGCACGGCGTGACCGAAGCCGTGACCGGCGTGGACATCGTGGCGTGGATGGTGCGACTGGCGGCCGGTGAGTTGCCGCCGCTGCCCATCTTGCCGATCGAGCAACGCGGCCATGCGGTGCAGGCGCGTTTGTATGCGGAAGATCCGGCCAAGAATTTCCAGCCCTCCACGGGCGTGCTGACCGAAGTGGTGTTCCCGAGCGACGTGCGGGTTGACACCTGGGTCGAGCGCGGCACCGAAGTCGGGGCCTATTACGATCCGATGCTGGCCAAGCTGATCGCGTTGGGCGAGAACCGGGAACAGGCCCTTGCGAAACTCGCGCGCGCGCTGGCGGACAGTCGGGTGGCCGGGCTGGAGTCGAACCTGGATTATCTGCGTGGCGTGATGACGTTCGCGCCATTCGTCGAAGGGCGGCACACGACGCGCAGCCTGTCCACCTTCACGGCCCCGAGCCGGGCCTTTGAGGTGCTCAGTGGCGGTGTGCACACCACGGTGCAGGACTGGCCCGGACGGCTGGGTTACTGGGATGTGGGGGTGCCGCCGTCGGGGCCGATGGATGCACTCGCCTTGCGCAGCGCCAATGGCATTGTTGGCAACCCCAGTGGGCAGGCGGCGCTGGAGATCACGGTGGCCGGTCCGACCCTCCGGTTTCGCAGCCCGCAGCACATCGCGGTGACGGGTGCGCCGATCGAGTTGACGCTCGACGGCGACGCTGTTCCGATGTGGACGCGACTGACGGTCGAAGCCGGCCAGACCCTGCGCATCGGGCGCCTCACCGGCGCCGGCTGTCGGGCCTATCTGGCGGTGGGCGGGGGGGTGGATGTTCCCGACTACCTGGGCAGTGGCGCCACCTTCACGCTGGGCCAGTTTGGCGGGCACGGCGGCCGCACGCTGCGCGCGGGCGATGTGCTGCATGTGGGGGCCGCCGGTGCGTTGCCGGGTCTCGACGCCGGTCAGCTGGCGGCACTCACGCCCAGCTATGACACCCATTGGGAGATTGGCGTGCTGATCGGGCCGCATGCCGCGCCCGATTTTTTCACGCCCGAGGACATCGAAGTCTTCTTCGCCACGGCATGGGCCGTGCATTACAACTCCAGCCGCACCGGCGTGCGTTTGATCGGCCCCAAACCGACCTGGGCGCGTCGCGATGGCGGCGAGGCTGGCCTGCATCCGTCCAACATTCACGACAACGCCTACGCCATTGGTGCCATTGATTTCACCGGCGACATGCCGGTGATCCTGGGGCCGGATGGACCCAGCCTGGGTGGTTTTGTCTGCCCGGCCACCGTGGTGCGCGCCGAGCTGTGGAAGTTGGGGCAACTGTCCCCCGGCAACACCGTGCGTTTCATCCCGATGACGCTGGCAGACGCGAACGCCCTGGCGCTGGCGCAGAACAGCGCACTGCAGCCGGGCGAAGCCGCTCCGGCCTGCGCGGTCTCGTCGCGCCTCTTGCCGGAGTCGGCCGTGCTGCATCGCACACCGGCCGAAGGTGATCGGGTCGAGGTTGTGTACCGGCGCTCCGGCGACTGCAACCTGCTGATCGAATTTGGCGAGTTGTGTCTGGACTTGCCGCTGCGCTTTCGGGTCCATGCCCTGATGCAGCAGTTGCAGGATGGGCGCGCTGCCGGCAAGCTTGCGGGCATCATCGATCTGACGCCCGGCATTCGCTCGCTGCAGGTGCATTACGACCCGGCCTGCATTTCTCTGGGCCGCCTGATGGATAAGCTGCTCGAGATTCAGGCGGCGCTGGCTTCTGCCGCAGATATCGAAGTGCCGAGCCGCACGGTGTGGCTACCCCTGTCATGGGACGATGCCGCCACCCGGCTGGCGATTGAGAAGTACATGCAGTCGGTGCGTGCCGACGCGCCCTGGTGCCCGAGCAACATTGAATTCATCCGGCGCATGAACGGGCTGGAGGATTGGCAGGCGGTGTATGACATCGTCTTCAAGGCCAGTTACATGGTGCTGGGGCTGGGGGATGTGTACCTGGGCGCACCGGTGGCCACGCCGCTCGATCCGCGCCACCGGCTCGTCACCACCAAGTACAACCCGGCGCGCACCTGGACCCCCGAGAACGCCGTGGGCATTGGCGGCGCGTATCTGTGTGTTTACGGTATGGAGGGCCCGGGCGGCTACCAGTTTGTGGGGCGCACGGTCCAGATGTGGAACCGCTGGCGCGTTACCCGTGAGTTTCAGCCGGGCACGCCCTGGTTGCTGCGCTTTTTTGACCAGATCCGGTTTTACCCGGTGGGCGAGGAAGAACTACTGGCGTATCGCAAGGACTTCATCGCCGGTCGCGTCAATCTGCGCATTGAAGAGGGTGTGTTTCGTCTGTCCGAGTATCAAACTTACCTGCAGGACAACGCGGCGTCGATCAGCGCCTTCAAGCAGGGTCAGCAAACCGCCTTTGAGGCCGAACGGGAGCGCTGGCGTGTGGCCGGCCTGTCCGAGACGCCGGATGACATCGGCAGCCAGGACGCGGCGGCGAATGCCGCAGCGGCCGATGCATTTGAGGGTGAGGTGGTGGTCTCGCAGGTGTCGGGTGGCGTCTGGTCGGTGCTGGTGAGTGCCGGGGCGATTGTCAAAGCGGGCGATGCCTTGCTGGTGGTCGAGTCGATGAAGATGGAAATCACGGTCCATGCCCCCTGTGATGGGCTGATTCATGAAGTGTTGTGCCTTGAAGGGCAATCGGTCAGTGCCGGGCAGCCGTTGGTGCTGGTGCGCTAATTCAACTGGAGTTATCTATGCGTCTTGATCTTTCCATTCCTTTTCTGCGTGCGCAATACCTGGCCGGCAGTCTCACGCCGACCCGCTTGGTTGACCGGCTGCACGAGCAGATGTTGATTGAGGATGCCGAGCTGGATCGTCATCTGTGGATACGCCGCCTGTCCCTGGCGGAGTTGCGTGCCCACGCCACATCTCTGGAAGGCCGCGATCCACGCACCTTGCCCCTGTACGGCATCCCGTTTGCCATCAAGGACAACATTGACCTGGCCAATATTCCGACGACGGCGGGCTGCCCCGACTTTGCCTACATCCCCGAGCGCAGTGCCTTTGTGGTGCAACGCCTGCTGGATGCCGGTGCCATTCCGGTAGGCAAGACCAATCTGGATCAATTCGCTACCGGTCTGGTGGGCGTCCGTTCGCCTTATGGCGCCTGCCGCAATGCGATCAACCCGGACTATGTGTCGGGCGGCTCGTCCTCCGGTTCGGCGGTTGCCGTGGCCTTGGGTCTGGCCAGTTTTTCACTCGGCACGGACACCGCGGGCTCCGGTCGGGTGCCCGCTGCCTTCAACAACCTGATTGGTTTGAAGCCCACTTGCGGACGGCTCTCTGCGACCGGTGTGGTGCCAGCCTGTCGCACGCTCGACACGATCTCGGTGTTCGCGCTCACCGCCGCGGATGCCGCGACGGTCTTGGCCAGTGCGCAGGGGGAAGACCCGGCCGATCCTTATTCCCGTGCCATGCCGGCTGCTGGCTATAACTTCGGCGCAGCCGCTGCATTCCGCTTCGGGGTGCCACGCCCCGAGGACCTGGAGTTTCATGGCAACGCCGAAGGCCCGCAACAGTTTGCGCAAGCCGTCGCGCAGTTGCGCGCGTTGGGTGGCACGCCGGTGGAAGTGGATCTGACACCATTCCGGGCGGTGGCGATCTTGCTGTATGAAGGGCCGTGGGTGGCCGAGCGCTATGCCGCGATCCGTCCTTTCATTGAAGTCAAGCCGCAGGCGCTGCACCCGGTCACGTTGGCGATTACCGAAAAAGGAATCCATATTTCTGCGCCAGATACCTTCGAGGCGCTGTACCGGCTCAAGGCGCTGGAGCGGCAGACGCGATCGGTGTGGGATGGCATTGATTGCCTGGTCACGCCCACAGCCGGCTCGCCCTACACCATTGCGGCCGTGGAGGCTGACCCGATCCGGCTCAACTCCAACCTGGGGCACTACACCAACTTCGTGAATTTGCTTGATCTGTCCGCCATCGCCGTCCCCACCGGCTTCATGTCCACCGGCCTGCCGTTTGGCGTGACGCTGGTGGCCCGTTGCGGTCAGGACCTGCCTTTGCTGACGCTGGCGTCCCGGCTGCATGCGCGCACCGTGTCCACGGTGGGTGCCACAGCGCACGCGCCGCATCGCGTGGCGGGCGTACCGGATGACACACCGTTCCCCTCGGGCCAGGTTCAGGTGGCGGTGTGCGGGGCGCACCTGAGTGGCTTGCCCTTGAATCACCAGTTGACGCAACGCGGTGCGCGCCTGGTGCGCACAGTGCGCAGCGCACCCGACTACAAATTGTTTGCCTTGCCCGGCGGGCCGCCGCTACGGCCGGGCATGTTGCGGGTGGCGCAAGGCGGCGCCGCCATTGAACTGGAAGTTTGGGAAATGCCCGCCCGTGAATTTGGCTCCTTTGTGGCGGGGATCCCGTCGCCCTTGGGGATTGGTACCGTGGCGCTGGAAGACGGCAGCCCGGTGCAAGGCTTTGTCTGCGAAGCGTATGCCACCGCCCAGGCACGGGACATCACGCACCACGGTGGTTGGCGCGCGTTTCTGGCGGAGGCGAAATGAGTCATGTTGGTGCGAATGTAAGCCGGTGCGACCATGCCGCGCCGCAAATGGTGAGTCAGTACCTGGCACGCATGTTGCGTACAAATGAAGTGCAGGTTGAGCGTTTCGATGTGTCGAAAGACAGGTGTGAATAGTTTGACTTAGGGGCACTAGGGTTCCGATCAGCGAGTGACAAATTCGCGTGATGTCTGGTCCGAGAGTGCTCCGGCCTCGCGAGGGGCTCCACGGAGGGACAAAAGCCCGGGAGAGTGACGCACACCGCGTCTCTTCCTGCTTTTTTTCTTTCACTTCTGGAGTTTTATCATGGGCTCATCGCGTTTTTCTGTTTCGTCAACCTGTTCCAGCAAACTGTTGGGGCGTTTTCTCAAACCGTTGGCGGGTGTGGCGCTGACGCTGGCCGCCAGTGCCGTTTTAGCGGCGGGTCCCACGACGATGAAGATCGGGACCGTGGTCTGGATCGGGTATGGCCCGTTCTACGTCGCGGAGGCGCTTGATCTGTACAAAAAGTACAACCTCAAAGTGTCGTTGCAGGTGTTTTCCGATCCGGCGCTGATTCCCTCGGCGCTGGCCAGCGGCGCCATTGACGGCGGCATGCTGACCTATGACCAGGTGGTGGCGCAGGTTGCAGCCGGTCAGGCGCAAAAAGTGGTCATGCCGATTGACTACTCCAATGGCGGTGACGCCATCGTGGCCGACAAGAGCATTACCAGGGTGGCTGATTTCAAGGGCAAGAAAGTTGGCTTCAATCCCCTGTCGCCGTCCGACTTTCTTTTGTCTTATGCCCTGAAAAAGGCCGGTCTGTCGGACAAGGACATCATGGCGGTGAACATGACGCCCGAGGCAGTGCCTGCCGCCATGGCCTCGGGCCAGATGCCGATTGGCGTGACCTACGAGCCGAGCCTGTCGCAAATCCTGAGCCAGGGTGGCGGCAAGAAGTTCAAGGTGGTGTTCTCTTCGAAAGATGCGCCCGGCTTGATCGCTGACGTGCTGGTGTTCGACGACAAGGTCATCAAGGCCAAGCCGACAGAAATATCGGGCGTGATGAAGGCCTATCTGGACGGCATGGCCTACATGAAAGCCAAGCCCGATGAATCGGCCAAGATCATTGGCAAGTTCATGGGTGTTACGGCCAAAGAGGTCAAGGAGCAACTCTCCGGGGTTTACAACATTCCGTTGGCTGAAATGCCCAAAGCGTTCGTGAAATCCACCGCAACGACCTCCTATTTTGGTAGCGGTGAAGTCATTGGACAATTGCTCCTGGCCAAGGGTCAGATCAAGACCATTCCCACGACCGAAGCCACCTTCGATGCGCAGTTCGTCACGGCACTGAGCAAAAAGTAAGCCACTGCCGACCGTATGGCCCGACGCCGGATGCCGGCATCGGGTGGTGTGGCCGCGCTAGCGCCGCCGGCTAATCAAAGGGTGAACATGATTTCGAAAACTTTCCGTTATCCGGACGGCGTGGCGCCCAATCTGCTGGCGCTGGGCTTCACGGTCCTGGGGTATCCAGTCGGGCTGGCCTTGCTGACGGCACCGTTCTGGATCTGGAATGCACTGGGCTTGCTGCTGGTCGTGATCACGCTGGTCTGGTCGGCCTATTTCATTCATGAATTCGCACACTATGCGATTTTCAAAACCGCCGGTGCGAACACGCGCTGGGGCACGCTGATGAGCTGGATCAATGGCAGCTGCTACGCCCGGTTTGACGACATGCGCCGCAAGCACATGCGCCATCACGTTGAGCGCGCCGATGTCATCACGTTTGATGCCCGGGGCTTTTTGCTGCATGCCCCGGCGTGGCAAAGAAACATCGTGCTGGCACTTGAGTGGGCTTATTTTCCGGCGGTGGAATTCCTGATGCGGGGCTTTGTCATGCTGATGCCGTTTCGGGCTGGCGGATCGCGCGCAGGGCGCCTGCGCATTCTCGCGATTGCCACCGTGCGCTGTGCCGGTTTTGCTGCGCTGGGCTGGTTCTCCCTGAAGGCGCTTCTCTTGTACTTCGTGGCCTACCTGGTGTTCGTGACCTTGTTGCGCTTTGCCGACTGCTTTCAGCATACCTACGATGCCTACCCGATCCTCGACAACACGCCGATTCCTGCTGACAAGGTGCGTGACCGCGCCTACGAGCAGGCCAACACCTTCAGCGACATCGTTGGCTTGCAGCACCCGTGGCTCAACCTACTGTGGCTCAATTTCGGTTTCCATAACGCGCACCATGAACGGCCCACGCTGCCCTGGTACCGCTTGCCCAGCTACCACCGTGAACTGTTTCCTGCTGACTATGCGCAAGTGATCACGGTGCGCGAGCTGCTGCACAGCTTTCATATCAACCGCGTCAAGCGCGTGCTGTCGACTGACTACGGACGGGTCGGGGCGCCCGGCACGCCGGGGCGTGCCGACGACTTCCTCGGTGCCGTTGGCGTTTCTTTCCTGACGGCGGTGTGACATGACGCCACGCTACGCGCTGGAGGGCAAGGTCGTCCTGGTCACGGGCGCCGCCGGTGGCATTGGCCGGGCGTTGGCGGCGGCATTTGCGGCCCAGGGCGTGCAGCTGGTGCTGGTCGACCGTGACGCTGACCGGCTGCACGGCCTTGCGGCAGAACTGGAAGGCCAGACGAGTGTGATGGCATTGACGTGCGATCTGGGTGACAACGCTGCCGTGGCCGGCCTGGCGGCAGCGGTGCGTGCGCGCCATGGCCGACTGGATGTGCTGGTCAACAACGCCGGCGCCGAGTACCCAACACCGCTGACGGATGACGCCGTCGATGCCATGGCGCGCTGGGCGCGTCTGCTGGACAACAACGTCAGCAGCATGGTGCGCCTGACCCGGGCCGTGCTGGCGCTGATGCCGCCAGGAGCCAGCATCATCAACCAGTCTTCCATCTGGGGCAAGACCGGGGTGGCGGATTTTTCGGCCTACGTGGCGAGCAAGCATGCGGTGATCGGGCTGACCCGTTCGCTGGCGTGGGAGCTGGCGCCACGCGGCATCCGCGTCAACGCAGTGTGTCCGGGCTGGATTCGCACCGACGCGGCGCTGGACTCGCTGCACAGCATGGCTTTAAAGCAAGGTCGTGCTCCGGCAGAGCTTGAGCGCGAGCTGCTGTCGCGCCAGGCCCTGCCCGGTATGCTCTCTCCTGACGACATCGCCGGCGTGTATCTGTTTCTCGCCAGCAGCGATGCGCGGGCGCTGACCGGGCAGAGCCTCGTGGCCAGCAACGGTGAGGTGATGAGCTGATGCGCCAGACCACCGCGTTCAAATTAGACCTGAGTGGGCGTGTCGCCCTGGTCACGGGTGCCGCCACCGGTATCGGCCGCGCCATCGCGCTGGCCTTGGCCCAGGCGGGCGCACAGGTGGCCGTGAATCACCTGGCCAGAGCGGCAGAAGCCGCGGCGGTGGCGGCGCAGATCGAAAGCCTGGGTGGGCGCGCCTGTGTGGTGGAGGCGGACGTGACCAAGGCGGATGAACTCGCGGCCATGGTGGCGCAGGTGCAGCAGACCTTCGGCCCGGTTGAGGTGCTGGTCAACAACGCCGGCATCATCCAGGAGAAGCCGTTCCTGGAGATCACGGAGGCGGAATGGGACCGCATTCTCAGCGTTGACCTGAAATCGGTGGTGCTGGTGTCGCAAGCGGTGCTGCCATCAATGATTGCCCAGGGCCGTGGTGTCATCATCAATATTGCCTCCGATCTGGGTCTGCTCGGGCGCGAGAATTTTGCCGCGTACTGCGCGGCCAAGGCCGGCGTGATCGGGCTCACAAAGGCGATGGCGCGTGAGTTTGCGCCCGCGATCCGCGTCAACGCGATTGCACCCGGCCCGGTCAATACCGCCATGGTGTCGCTGGCGGCGATGAGCCCCGAGGCCATGGCCAAGGAGCTGGAGATTCCGCAGCGCCGCATTGCCGCGCCGGACGAGATTGCTGCTACGGCGCTGTTCCTCGCCAGCGACCTGGCGCGTTTTTATTGTGGCCAGGTGCTGGGGCCCAATGGCGGCTCGGTCATGCCCTGAGCCCACCGGACCGATTTGAAGATGACACCTCTGTTGCAGCCTCCGCCCTCGCCCCGTCTGGCTGTGTTGCTCTTGTTTTTTTCGGCCTCGCTGTGGGGCCTGACCTGGTGGCCGGTCAAGACGTTTGCCGCCGCCGGGCTGTCTGGCCCCTACCTGACCTTGCTCAGCTATGCGCCCGTCGGTCTGTGTGGCCTGTATTTTGTGCTGCGCGAGCGCGCCGCCTGGCGCAGTCAAACCCGGCTCTTGCTGCTGCTGGCGCTGGTGGGGGGCTGGGCCAACATCGCTTACATCAACGCCCTGCTGTTGGGTGACGTGGTGCGCGTGATGCTGTTGTTTTACCTGTCACCGGTGTGGTCGGTGCTCGGGGGGCGCCTGTTCCTGGGCGAGCGGGTGAGTCGACGGCGCCTGCTGGCGGTATGCCTGGCACTGATGGGCTTGTGGCTGGTGATTGGCGGGGCGCAGGCCTTCAACGCCGCGCTGAGTACTGCCGACCTGCTGGCCCTGTCCGCCGGACTGGCCTTTGCCGGCAACAACCTGATTTCCCGCGCCACCCCGTCGGTGCCGATGACCTCCAAGACCGTGGTTGTGTTCCTGGGCGGCGGTCTGTTGTCCGCCGTCAGTGTCAGCTGGCAAGGCTTGCCTCTGCCAGTGGTGACGCCATCGCTCGGGCTCGGGCTGCTGGTCTACGGCTTTGGCTGGCTGGTGCTGGCCACTGCCACCTGGCAGTACGGCGTGACGCATCTGGAAACCGGGCGCGCTGGTGTGATCGTGATTACCGAGCTGGTGGTGGCGGTGGTGTCCGTCACCCTGTTCGGCGGTGAGCAGCTGCTGCCGCGCATGTGGCTGGGCGGGCTGCTGATTGCGGCGGCCTCGCTGCTGGAGGCGACCGATCCCGGCAGCGCAGCGCACGCCCCCGGTGCCAACACCATTCCTGCACATTTACCCTAAGGAGTCCGTATGCGTACCGTCTGGATGAATCAACTTTCCTGGCTTGACTATGAGGCGCGCCTCAAGCGCGAGCAGCCGCCGATTTTCCTCCCGGTGGGTGCGCTGGAGCAGCATGGTCCGCATTTGCCGCTGGGGACCGATGGGCTGTTGTCGGCGGCTGTGGCGGCTGACACCGCGGCGCGCGTCGGCGGCCTGGTGGCGCCGACGCTGTCCTACGGCTACAAGTCCCAGCCCAAGTGCGGTGGCGGACAGCATTTCTGCGGCACCACCAGCGTCGATGCCGCGACACTGATTGGCTCGGTGCGCGATGCCGTGCGCGAATTTGGCCGGCACGGCGCCACCCGGCTGGTGGTGGTGAATGGGCATTATGAGAACCAGTGGTTCCTGATCGAGGGCATTGACCTCGGTTTGCGTGACCTGGGTCCGGCCGCCAAGCTGCAAGTGATGCGGCTTGAATACTGGGACTTTTTGACCGAGGCCACGCTCGCCAGCGTGTTCCCCAACGGCTTTCCGGGCTTTGCGCTGGAGCATGCCGCCGTGATTGAAACCTCGCTGATGCTGCACTACCACCCCAATCTCGTGCGCATCGATCTGATTCCTGATGACGGGCCGGCCGACTTCCCGCCGTATGACGTGTACCCGACGCGCAAGAACTGGGTGCCGCTGTCGGGTGTGCTGTCGTCGGCCAAAGGGTCCACGGCGGAGAAAGGGGCGGTCATGGCGGCTGAGCTGGCCGAGCGCATGGCGACTGCCGTCGCCCATGAGTTTCAGTTAGCAGACCCGGCGTGAGGACGGCACAACATGACCCAAGTGCGCAAACTCTGGCCTTTGCTGACAGCCACGCACCGCTATGACAAGTCGATCTCGACCTACCAGCGCGGTCACGGCCAGCAGATCGAGGCGCCGATCCTGGCCTACCTGATCGAGACCGCCCATGGCCGCATCCTGTATGACGTCGGCTGTGACCACGCCAAGATCAATGAGCCGCAGGCCCGGGCGCTTTACTACAACCCGGCGGTGTTTGAGTTCGGTGCGCCCGAGATGCGCGAAGAGCAACGCATTCCCCGCCATCTCGCCCGCCTGGGGCTCACGCCGGCCGATGTCGATGTGATCTTTATCGGCCATTTGCATTTTGACCACGCCGGTGGACTGAAAGAACTGCGGCGTTGCGGCTGCGGCGCCGAGATCCATGTGCAGCGTGACGAAATGGCGGTGGCGCGCAGCGGTGCCGATAGCGCCGTCTTTGCCGATGACCTGATCGACGACGCCGGCACGCCGCTGCAGTTCAAGCTGCACGCAGGTGAATACACCCTGATGCCGGGGGTGCAGGCCATTGCCACGCCCGGCCATACGGTCGGCCATATGTCGATGTGGCTTGAATTGCCCAAGGGCCGGCCCGTGTTGCTGGCGGGCGATGCGGCCGACTTGCAGGAAAACCTGGACGATGAAGTCGCCCCGGGCACGCTCTGGCAGGGGCGGGAAGCGCAGGCCGTGGACAGCATCCGCAAGCTCAAGGCCATAGCGCTTGACACCGGCGCCTGGATCTGGCCCAACCACGACATGGCGTTCTACCGCGCGCTGCAACCTTTCCCCCAAGCCTATGACTGACAAATTCAGGGACGCATGGGCCAGTTCGGTAGGGCCGGACCACCCACCGGTGCCGCCTCGCTACCGTGGCGTCTGGAGGCGCACCTTGCTGGAAACGCCGGAGGTGCGCGATGACACCACTTTTGTGCGCTGGATGCAGCTGGGGTGCTGGCATGCGGATTTGCGCATACCGGCTGTCGCCTGTGCCGCACGCACGGCCTTGCCCTTGTCCCAATGCAGCGAGGAACAGCTGGCGCTGCTGGCCACGCAACAGGGTTTTTGTGGCGTGACGCAAGTCTCACGGGGTGAGACGGGCGAGGTGTGTACCTGGCACCGTGTGGTGGATTACCAACCACCCAGACCCGCCGTGGACGCCGGTGTCATGGTGTTCGAGTCTCCGGATTGCGTGATCGAAACCGGGCTGGATGGCGCTTACCGAGAAATGTGGCAACGCCTGCCGAATTCCACCGCGCGCCTGATTGCGCTGGCTGAGCCGGCGCGGCCGGATGGCCTGGCCAGTGCCCGGCTGTTCATGGCTGGGCAGTACCTGATGCGGGTCAGGCCACAATGCCAGACCGGACCAGATTTTGAAATTTCCTTTGGCACGATCGAGTCAGGGCGTTGGCATATTCAGCAGTCAACCCGGCCGGCATTCGAGGGCCAAATACAGCCTTTTTCTGTTGAACGTTCTGGCAACACACGGGCCACCGTGGCAGACGATGCTTCTCCCGTGGATTGGGACATCCTTGAGTGGTCGGAAAATCAAGGATGACGCTGGCAGGCGCTTGATCCCGTTCCAGGCCCCAAAAAAGCCCCGCCAGCCGGGTTGGCTGCGGGGCTGGATGATGCCGTATTTGCTACTGTTCTAGTAGCTGCTTACGCAATGAATACGAGGGCTAGAGGCCAATTTGATCAATAAAAATCAAACCAGCAGCGCATTCACCCGCTTCACATACGCCGCCGGGTCAGCCGGCAGACCACCTTCGGCCAGCAGGGCCTGGTCGAACAGGATGTGCGCCAGGTCGTTGAAGTGCACCGAGCCATCGAGCTTCTTCACCAGCGGGTGTTCGGCGTTCACTTCCAGCACCGGTTTAACGTCCGGCGCGGCTTGACCGGCTTGCTTGAGCATGCGCGCCAGTTGCGTGCTCATGCCGTCGTCCTGCACCACCAGGCAGGCGGCGCTGTCCACCAGGCGGGTGGTGACGCGCACGTCGGCAGCCTTGTCCTTCAGTGCTTCCTTCAGTTTGGCCAGCAAGGGCTTGAAGGTTTCGGCCGCTTCCTCGGCCGCTTTCTTTTCGGTCTCGTCCTGCAGCGTGCCCAAGTCCACCGCGCCCTTGGCCACGCTTTGCAGCGGGGTGCCGTCAAAGTCGTGCAGGTAGTTCAGCGCCCACTCGTCCACGCGATCGGTCATCAGCAGCACTTCGATGCCTTTTTTCTTGAACACTTCGAGCTGCGGGCTGTTCCGAGCGGCGGACATGGTGTCGGCCGTGATGTAGTAGATGGCCTCCTGGCCTTCTTTCATGCGCGCCTTGTAGTCGGCAAAACCCACGCTCACGGTGTCGGTGGTGCTGCTGGCAAAGCGCAACAGTTTGGCCAGGCGGTCCTTGTTGGCGAAGTCTTCACCCAGGCCTTCTTTCAGCACGGCGCCAAATTCGGCGTAGAACTTGCTGAATTTACCCGCGTTGGCTTGGGCTTCGGCCTTGTCTTCTTCGCTCAAGACATCGCTAACCCCAGCGGCAGCGTCGCTGACCGTGCCGGTTTCGCCGTCGGCTGACTTGGCCGGCTCTGGCAGCTTGTCGTGCTTGGCCAGGTCTTCCAGCATGCCCAGCACCCGCTTGGTGCAGCCTTCGCGGATGGCCTTCACGTCACGGCTTTCCTGCAGCAGTTCGCGGCTCACGTTCAGCGGCAGGTCAGCCGAATCGATCACGCCCTTGACGAAGCGCAGGTAGGTCGGCAGCAGCGCCTCGGCATCGTCCATGATGAAGACGCGTTTGACATAGAGCTTGACGCCGGCGGACTTTTCGCGGTTGTACAGGTCCATCGGCGCCTTGCCCGGGATGTACAGCAGCTGCGTGTACTCGGTGCTGCCTTCGACCCGGTTGTGGGTGTAGGCCAGCGGCGCTTCAAAATCGTGGCTGATCTGTTTGTAGAACTCGGTGTACTGCTCGGGCGTGATGTCCTTTTTGGCGCGTGCCCAGATGGCGTTGCCCTTGTTAACCGCTTCCCACTCGCCGGTCTTGACCATGCCACCAGGCTGGCGGCCGCCGGCCTCATCACCCGGGTTGATCAGCTCGCCGTCTTTCCACTCTTCCTTTTCCATCAGGATCGGCAGGCTGATGTGGTCGGAGTACTTGGCGATGATGCCCTTGAGCTTCCAGGCGCTGGCGTAGTCCAGGGCGTCGTCGCGCAGGTGCAGGATGACGCTCGTTCCCCGCGCCGCACGCTCAATGGTTTCAACCTCAAAGTCGCCCGCACCGCCGCTGATCCAGCGCACGCCTTCCGTGGTTTTCATGCCGGCGCGGCGCGACTCGACCGTGATCTTGTCGGCGACGATGAAGCCGGAATAAAAGCCGACGCCAAACTGGCCGATCAGTTGCGAATCGGCCTTTTGGTCACCCGACAGCTTGGAGACAAAATCCTTGGTGCCGCTCTTGGCAATGGTGCCGAGGTGGTCAATCGCTTCCTGCGCACTCATGCCGATGCCGTTGTCGGTGATGGTCAGCGTCTTGGCGTCCTTGTCAAAAGATACCCGCACCTCAAGATTGGGCGCGTCTTCATACAGGCCACTGTCGTTGATGGCCTCATAACGCAGCTTGTCGCAGGCGTCCGACGCGTTGGAAATCAACTCGCGCAGGAAAATCTCCTTGTTGGAGTACAGCGCGTGGGTGACGAGATGCAACAACTGGGCCACTTCGGCCTGGAAGGAAAGGGTTTGTTTGGTCATTTTTGGTCTGGAAGGTCTAACAAATGAAACCGGCGTCCCGAAGCCGGCGCCGCTGACCTTCAATTATGGGCGATGTCCGCTGGCTTCAAGAGCCGGGCGCAAATCGTGTATGCTGCCCGCGAGACGCTCTTGCAGCTGAGGCGATCATTTGGAGACCGCATTTGGAAAACCCGCAGAGCCCCCATCAAAACTACCTTCTTGCCGCCTTGCCCACCGCGGAATTCGAGCGCATCGCCCCCCATCTGGAGTGGGTCGCGATGCCGCTGGGCGACGTCCTGTATGAATCGGGTGGCCAACTGCAGCACGTTTATTTTCCGACGACTGCCATCGTGTCCCTGCACTACGTCACGGAGAGTGGCGCATCGGTCGAAATTGCCGGCGTCGGCAATGAGGGCGTCCTTGGCATCTCACTGTTCATGGGCGGCAACACCACGCCGAGCCGGGCCACCGTGCAGACGGCGGGCTACGGTTACCGACTGAAAGGGCACTTGATGCTGGAGGAATTCAATCGCGCCGGATCGATGCTGCGGTTGATGCTGCGTTACACGCAGGTCTTTATCACCCAGATCTCCCAAACGGCGGTCTGCAATCGGCACCATTCGGTGGAGCAGCAACTGAGTCGCTGGCTGTTGTCAACCATCGATCGCCTGCCCTCGACGGAATTGACCATGACGCAGGAACTGATCGCCAGCATGATCGGCGTGCGCCGTGAAGGCATTACCGAGGCCGCCGGGCATTTGCAGCAAGCGGGGGTCATTCGGTACCGCCGCGGCCATATCACCGTGCTGGACCGGTCGGGCCTGGAGTCGCGCGTGTGTGAGTGCTATGCGGTGGTGAAAAAAGAACGGGATCGTTTGCTGAGCGATGGTGGCCATCGCCAGCAACTTCCTGTGGTCAGTCGCAGTTGATGGCTGGTCCGGCCCCCGTTTTGCCTAAAATCTTGGCCTTGTGTGCGCTAACGCACGGAGTGCGGCAGGCCAAAGCGGCAGACTTGAAGATGGTTGTTAAAAATTCATCCACGGACTCCATTTGCCCCACGGTCTAAGCCGGTGAGGTGCTGTTCGCACCATCGGCCTCGCGATCCGTCAGACTCATTCGCGCTGTAACAGAGATCCGTCATGTTCGAAAAAATATTAGATTCCGCCATTTTCAACCCCGCCGCTGGCACGGCCGACGGCATCACCGAGGTCCGACGCCAGGAGGCCTTGCTGAAAACCGGGGCCTTGCAGAACGCGATTCTCAGCAGCGCCAACTTCTCCAGTATCGCCACCGACGCCAAGGGCGTGATTCAGATTTTC
>DAITMI010000016.1:0-39904 GCA_036835225.1 Rhodoferax sp.
CGGCAAGGCAGTGGTGTTTATGTCAAGGAAGTCGGCTTCTCGCCGCTCAACTTTGATGCCAAGTCAACCGTCTCCAGGCAGGCGGTGATCCAGATGGCGGAGGTGCGCCGCGCGCTGGAGACCGAAGTGGCTGGCCTGGCGGCGCAACGACGGACCCGGACCGATATCAAGCGCATCAGCAAATCCATTGCCTTGCTCGACAAGGCGGTGCAAGCCGGTGGCGACGGTGTGGACGAAGACGTGCAATACCACCGCGTCATTGCGGAGGCCGCGCGCAACCCCTTTTTGATTGGCACGCTGGAATACCTGGGCCAGTTCCTGCGCGGCGCCACCCGCGTCACGCGAGCCAATGAAGCGCGCCGGGCCGACTTCGCGCGCCAGGTGCGTGCCGAGCATGACGAGATTTTGCGCGCCATTGAAGCCGGCGACGCCGCCGCGGCGCGCCAGGCTGCGGCGCAGCACATGGACAACGCGATCCTGCGCATCGAGCAGGCTGACCCGGCGTTTTGGCAGCAAGCGGGGGTGCAACTGGCGCGTCCGCTGGTCTCCGGACTGCCGGCGCGGAGTTGACTCGCCAGCCCGTGGGGCGGACCCGCTTCGTGTCTGCGATTCAGGGTAAACGCGGATGTTGGGTTGATTCGTAATTTGTATGATAACCATATAAAATTTGACGGTAGGCACGGTGCCGCTCGACTGATTTTTAATTGAAGGAAGCCAACAAATGACATCCAACGTAGGCGTGATCGGCCTGGGGGCCATGGGCAGTGGCATGGCGCGCTCGCTGCGTCGCCATGGCAGCCAGGTGCATGTTTTTGACGTGCGCGCCGAGGCGGCGCAGGCCTTTGCCGCCGACGGCGGCGTGGCCTGTGCGTCACCTGCCGAACTGGCGGCCCACTGTGACGTGATTGTGTCGGTGGTGGTCAATGCCGCGCAGACCGAAAGCGTGCTGTTTGGCGAGGGGGGCTGCGCGGCGGCCATGAAACGCGGCAGCGTGTTTGTGATGTGCTCCACCGTGGACCCGAACTGGTCGATTGCGCTGGAGGCACGCCTCGCTGCGCTGGGCATTTTCTACATCGACGCCCCCATTTCCGGCGGTGCCGCCAAGGCCGCCAGCGGCGAGATGACCATGATGACCTCCGGCACGCCCGCGGCCTATGCCGTGGTCGGGCCCTTGCTCGACGCCATGGCGGCCAAGGTTTACCGGCTCGGCGACCAGGCCGGCGCTGGCAGCAAGGTCAAAATCATCAACCAACTGCTGGCCGGTGTGCACATCGCCGCTGCGGCCGAGGCCATGGCGCTGGGCCTGCGCGAGGGCGTGGACCCTGCAGCTTTGTACGAGGTCATTACGCACAGCGCGGGCAACAGCTGGATGTTCGAGAATCGCATGGCCCATGTCCTGGCGGCTGACTACACGCCGCTGTCGGCCGTGGACATCTTTGTGAAGGACCTGGGCCTGGTGCTGGATGTAGCGCGCGCCACCAAGTTCCCGCTGCCGCTCTCCAGCACCGCGCACCAGATGTTCATGCAAGCGTCCACGGCCGGCTTCGCCCGCGAGGACGACAGCGCCGTGATCAAGATATTTCCGGGCATTGAGTTGCCCAAGAAGCCATGAGCGCCGCCGAGCGCAGCGCAGGGGTGGGGGCCATGAAACTCGGCTGCATTGCCGACGACTTTACCGGCGCGACTGATCTGGCGAACAACCTGGTGCGCGCCGGTATGCGCGTGGTGCAGGCGATAGGCATACCCACCCAACCGCTCGACACCGATGCCGACGCCGTGGTGGTCGCACTCAAGTCGCGTACCCTTCCCAGGGATGAGGCGATAGCGCAGTCGTTGGCCGCGCTGCGCTGGCTGCAAGCGCAGGGCGCGCAGCAAATCTACTTCAAGTATTGCTCCACCTTTGACAGCACGGCGCAAGGCAATATTGGCCCGGTGACAGAGGCACTGATGGACGCGCTGGCTGACGTGCCGGGTGGCGACTTCACCATCGCCACGCCCGCATTCCCCGACAACCAGCGCACCGTGTTCAAGGGGCATTTGTTTGTCGGCGACGTGTTGCTCAATGAGAGCGGCATGCAGAACCATCCGCTCACGCCCATGACCGACGCCAATCTGGTGCGCGTGCTGCAGGCGCAATGCCGCCGCAAGGTGGGCCTGATTGACTACAAGGTGGTGGCGCAGGGCGAGGCTGCGATTCGCACGCGCATCAACCAGCTGCGATCGGAGGGCGTAGGCGTGGCGATCGTGGATGCGATTTCCAACGATGACCTGATGCGCCTGGGTCCGGTGCTCAGCGGCATGCCCCTGGTGACCGCGGGCTCGGGCGTGGCGATTGGTCTGCCAGCCAATTTTGGCCTGCTGCCCTCCAGCACGGCCAGCACACTGCCCGCCGCCAGCGGCCTGCAGGCGGTGGTGTCGGGGAGCTGCTCGCTGGCCACCAATCGGCAGGTGCTGGCCTTTATACGGGCTGGGCGTCCGGCGTTGGGAATCGATCCCCTGCAGATCGCCGCCGGCATCGATGTGGCGAAGCAGGCGCTGGCTTGGGCCGAACCCCTGCTCGATCAGGGCCCCGTGCTGATTTATTCTTCCGCGGATTCGAATGCGGTCAAGGCGGTGCAGGCGCAGCTCGGCGTGGAGGAAGCCGGCGCCATGCTGGAGCGCACCCTGGCCACGATCGCACGCGGACTGGTCGAACTCGGCGTGCGCCAACTTGTGGTTGCCGGTGGGGAGACTTCAGGTGCCTGCGTGCAAGCCCTGAACATCACGCAAATGAAGATCGGTCCGCAAATCGATCCCGGTGTGCCTTGGTGCCATGCCCAAACCCCTGCAGCGCCGCAAGGGGGTCTGCACCTGACGCTGAAGTCCGGTAATTTTGGCACCGACGATTTTTTCAGCAAAGCCTTTGCGAGGCTGGCATGACGGAGCAAGAAGCCCGCGAAGAAATCTGCCGTGTCGGGCGCAGCCTGTTCGAGCGCGGTTACGTGCATGCCACGGCCGGCAATATCAGCGTGCGGCTGGATGAGTCGCAGGGTGGCGGCTTTCTGATCACGCCCACCGACGCCTGCCTGGGTTTTCTCGATCCGGCCAAGCTAGCCCGGCTGGATGCGCAGACGCAGCAGTTGAGTGGTGATATTGCTAGTAAAACAATAGCGCTTCACGCACATATCTACAGGGCTACAGGTCAATTTCATCTAAAAACACGGTGTGTGATCCATACCCACAGCACGCACTGCGTGGCGCTGACTTTGCGGCCCCAAGTCCATGCGCACCCGGAACTGCTGCCCGCCGTGACGCCCTACTTTGTGATGAAGGTCGGCCATGTGCCCGTGATTCCCTACCACCGCCCCGGCGACCCGCAAGCAGCGCAGCAGGTGGCGCAGGCGATTCGTCGCTATGGCGAAGCCGGCACGCCGATCCGCGCCGTCATGCTGGAGCGACTGGGCCCCAATGTCTGGCACGACTCGCCTGCCGCTGCCATGGCCACGCTGGAAGAACTCGAAGAAACCGCCCGGTTGGTTGCGCTCAGTCCCACTGCGCCCGCGCCTCTGACCGAAACCCAAATCGATGAACTGCGCCAAACCTTCGGCGCCCGCTGGTGAACCCCATGCCTCAATTTGCTGCCAATTTGTCCATGCTCTACCCCGAGCTTGATTTTCTTGATCGTTTTGAAGCTGCCGCCAAAGACGGCTTCAAGGCGGTAGAGTATTTGTTTCCCTACGCTTTTGAAGCCCGCGAAATCGCAGCCCGCCTCAAGGCTAATGGCCTTCAGCAGGTGCTGTTCAATGCACCGCCCGGCGACTGGGACGGTGGCGAGCGCGGCCTGGCCTGCCTGCCCGGACGCGAAGCCGAGTTCCGTGCCGGTATCGGCAAGGCACTCGACTACGCCGCCGCTCTGGACTGTCCGCGCATTCATGTCATGGCCGGACTGCTGCCCTTGGGCGTCGAGCCCGAGACGCTGCACCCCACCTACGTCAGCCAGTTGCGCTGGGCCGCTCTGGAGGCATCCAGGCAAGGCGTTGATGTGTTGATCGAACCGATCAATACGCGCGACATCCCGCGTTTCTTCTTGAACCGCCAGGACCATGCGCACGAGGTCGTCAAAGACGTGGGTGCGTCCAACCTCAAGGTGCAGATGGACCTGTACCACTGCCAGATCGTTGAAGGCGACCTGGCCATGAAACTGCGCCACTACCTGCCAACCGGCAATGTCGGCCATATCCAGATTGCGGGCGTGCCGCAGCGGCACGAGCCCGATGTGGGCGAACTGAACTACCCTTATCTGTTCTCCGTGCTGGACGAGTTGGGCTACGCGGGTTGGGTGGGTTGCGAGTACCGGCCCCGAGCCGGGATGCAGCCTGGCGGCACGTCAGCCGGGCTGGGCTGGCTCAGGCCTTATCTGTGACGCGTTTATTTTTGAGAGGAAATTGGTAATGAGGAATTCTGAATCTAGCCAAAAGATAGGCTTTATTGGCTTGGGAATGATGGGCCGGGGCATGGCAAAGCATGTGCTGGACAAGGGCCATCAGGTCGCGTTGCTGCTGCGCTCAAAGGAAAACGAGATGCACTGCGCTGATCTGCTGGCGCGGGGTGCACAGAGCCTGAAGACCGCCGCCGAGGTAGCGGCCACGGCCGATGTCATCATCATCTGCGTCACCGGCTCGCCGCAGGTGGAGGAGGTGGTGTTTGCCGAAAACGGTATCCTGCAGAAGCTGAAACCGGGCTGTGTGGTGCTGGACTGCTCCACCTCACTGCCCGATTCCACCCGTCGTGTCGCGCAGGCCATTGTCGCCAGGAATGGCAAGTTCCTCGACGCCGCCATGACCGGTACGCCGAAGGATGCCGACGAAGGCAAGATCAACCTTCTGGTGGGGGGTGATCAGGATGTACTCGATAGCGTTCGCCCCGTTCTCGATCTGTTTGCGAAGAACATCTACTTCTGCGGCGCAGTCAGCGCAGGGCACACGATCAAGCTGTTGCATCAGTTTGTCGTGCTGGGCAACGCCGCCATTCTGGCTGAGGCTTTTTCGTGCGCCAGCAAGACCGGGGTGAACCTTGAGGTGCTGTGCGACGTGATTGCCTCGGGGGGCGCGAACAGCACGGCATTCCAGCGGCTGCGCCCCTATGTGCTGGAGGGCAACGATCAGATGTTTCGCTTTTCACTGGCCAATGCGCACAAGGACATGCACTATTACGCCCGGATGGCCGGAGAAGCCAAGGCTGTGTCCTTTATCGGCGATGCCGTCCACAATGCTTACACCGTAGCGGGCAACCTGGGGTTGAACACGCAGTTCGTGCCGCACCTGCTGCGCAGCTTCAATATACTGAATGGATCTGGGAAAGACCGGGTCTGAGCTCAGCACTGACTCAATGCCAGGTGTCGGGAAATTTGACGATTGATATAGAGACTCCCAGTGTGCTAGGCGTAGGTGATTGATTCATAAGGAATAAATAGTCCTGGCATAAAAAGTGCAGGCATTCCTTGGTGTGGGGTAGCGCCGAATCAATCGAATTTTCCGCCCCGCAAGATTCATGCGCCACCGAGGCGTCGAACTGGTCGCACACGCTGGGAGAGTCATCGTGAAGCTGAATAAACTGATCATGGGTGCCGTGGCGTTTTCAATGGTGAATATGGCGCTGGCTGGACTAGCACCACCGCCTGTGGTGCCGTTGGGTGCGCCATTGGGTATCACTTTGGGTAATGCGCTGGGTGCGGCCCTGGGTTTGCAACTTGGTTCCGTTTTGCCGATTGCAAGTGGCGGCTTGTTGACCGTCGCCGCTGTGAGTCTGGTGCTGGGTATCCGTATCGTGCGGCGCAAGCAGAATCGCTAGACCGACATTCAAAGCGAATCGGGTCGCTGAACAATGGCCGCTGAACAATTCGACATCCTGTATCAGCTGGTTTTTTTCGCGATCGTGGCTTTGTTGGTGTTGCTGGAAAGGGTTGGCGCACTTCAGCGCCAGCCGGTTCAGCTTGCGAGGCGGTGGACGAGCAATATCGGCTTGTTCCTGATCGGCAGCGTCATCACCTCTCTCGTCATACCGGTCGGAATTTATGCCTTTGCGCAACATCAGCCACCGGGTTTGCTGGAACGCCTGGGGCTGCCTTTCGTCGCGCAGCTGCTGCTGACATTTTTGTTGCTGGACCTGTGGCGCTACTGGGAACATCGCTTGTTCCACCGGGTTCCCATGTTGTGGCGTCTTCATCTGGTTCACCACAGTGACACACAGATCGACGTCACCTCGTCGGAGCGTCATCACCCGTTTGAATTTTTGCTCGGTACCGCCGTCATGCTGGCGCTGATCGGCGCACTTGGCTTGCCAGCCCAGGCAATCGGGCTGTATCTGCTGACCGCAACCGTGATCGCACTGACCTCGCACGCGAATCTGCGCCTTCCGGCTGCCCTGGATCGCCGGTTGAACTGGCTAATCGTCACGCCCGGCGTGCATGCGCTGCATCATTCTGAGCTGCAAGCACAAACCGACAGCAACTATGGATCGGTGCTGACGCTGTGGGATCGATTGTTTGGCAGCTATGTTGATCCTGCGCACGCCAGGATTGCGCATTTTGGTTTGGGCTATTTTCATCAGCCCAAGGACACCGGGCTGGCAAGGGTGTTGCTGCAACCTTTCTTGTTTCGTCGCCATCTGGTCTATCCCAGTCGGGACAGCATGGACAGTCAACCCGGCCCAACGGCGACCGCCCTTGCGGAACCATCCGGCGCAGTGATGACGCAGGGCTGGAAAGACGCACTTCTGGGCGGACTGGCCGGCTGCGTATTGGCGTCTTTGGTGTTGTGGCCCACCCTGTTGGATTTGACGGCTTCCTGGCGCAATAACGAGGCCTATCAATATGCCTGGCTTGTCATGCCGATGCTGGTGTATGTGCTGGGTTGGCATCATCGTCAGACCGGGTTGGTCATTAGCCCGCAACCTGATTTCACGGGCGTTTTGGTGGCGCTTGGTGCTGCCGCCTGCTGGGGCGCGGCAGCCTTGATGAACATTGATGTCGGCCGTCAATTCGCCCTCATTCTGGCGATGCAGGGCGTCGCCATGTCCATGCTGGGTTGGCGTGCCTATTGGCGGCTGTTCCCGACCCTGGCGTTGCTGTTTTTGATGATCCCCAGCGGCGACTTGCTTCAGCCTGCATTACGTATGCTGACGGTCAAGGCCATTGAGTTATTTGCCGTGCTCGCACACCTGCCTCACAGTGTGGACGGTTTCGTCATCTTCATTGGTACACACCGGTACATTGTGGTGGATGAATGCGCCGGTCTCTCCTATGTGACCTTGGCCATGTTTCTTGGCTATAGCTTCGGTTTATTGTTGTACCGCTCGGTCTTCAAGATTGCGGCCCTGGCATTGTTGGGTGCCTTGCTCGGTATTTTTTCCAACGCGCTGCGCGTCAATACGATCGTGCTGATTGACTGGCTACGGGGCTCTCAAATGGAGCTGACCGCGCACGGTAATATCCAATGGATCGCCTTGTTCATGACCTTGGGTTTGCTGTTTTATGTGTTGAGCCAACTAAAAGCCGACGCCATTGCCGTGGCGCCTGTGATTGCCCCAGCAGTGCAAGCCAGGCCGGTACGCCGGTTCGCCCCGGTGGCCGCCGGTCTGTCGGTGCTGTTGATTGCCGGCAGCGTGATGGGCTTGCCGACAAACGCGCCGCGCCCGCCGCGCCAAGTGCAGCCTGGATTGCTGCCCCAAAATATAGTGGGGTGGGAACTCGCATCTCCTGACGCGGCCTGGTCCATGGACCCGCAAAGTGACAACGCATCTTTAACCTTGACCTATCGGCGCAATGGTCAGGACATGCAGGTTGTCATCGTCGAAACTGTGTCGCCAACGGCGAAGCTTCAAGAATCCCGGCTCGCCCCCGGCGACAAGAACATCTGGCGTGAAAGGCGTGTGCAGAAACAGACAAGTTGTGTCGCTTCTGACTGTTTGACGCTGCTGCACACCACTTGGCAGCGCGACAAAAGCCGGGAACTGCGTCATGTTTTTTACGCCTATAGCATTGACAGCTTCACCACGGATTCCCGGTTTGCATTACGCGCCGCGCATGGCTGGCACAGGTTGACCGCAAGCCACAGCCAGCCGCGATTGATCGGGTTTATTCTCGATGATGCGACGCCCGCCAGCGATGAGCTTGCGGCTGCCTTCCGGATGCTCCAGTCCGCATTGGCGGCTGCTCATTCATAACGGCACCGCCGTAGGAGGGGTTCTGCCACAATTTGCCGGGTTGTTGATCAGAACAAGGCCAGACAAATTGATGAAGTCCCCCGACTTGCAGACCCGCCGCCGCCTGCTGCAACTGGTTGGTGCCAGTGCCGCCACCCTGTGGCTGCCGCGCAGCGCCTGGAGCCAGCCGCGCTTGACCGTCAATCCCTTCACGCTGGGCGTGGCCAGTGGCGCGCCCACGTTTGACTCGGTGGTCTTGTGGACGCGCCTGCATGGGCCGGACTCCTTTGGTGCCAGCATGGGCCGCGCCCCCATCACGGTGCGCTGGGAGCTGGCGCACGACGAGCAATTTACCCGCATCGTGCAAAGCGGGCAGGCCACGGCGACACCCGAATTGGCCCACTCGGTGCACGCCGAGGTGGCCGGTCTGGAGGCTGACCGCTGGTACTTTTATCGCTTCATGCAGGGGGATTTTGTCAGCCCGGTCGGGCATACGCGTACCTTCCCGAAACCCGATGCCGCAGTGGCCCGGCTGCGGCTGGGCTATGCCTCGTGCCAGAAGTGGGAGGACGGCTATTTCACCGCCTGGCGCCATATGCGGGAAGAACAACTGGACGCCGTGATGTTTCTGGGCGACTACATCTACGAGTACCCGGCCAAAAATAGCAAGGTGCGCACGCCTACCGGCGGCTGGGTGCTGACCCTGGACGACTACCGCCAACGGTACGCGCTGTACAAGGGGGATGCCGATCTGCAGGCCATGCATGCCGCCTGTCCGTGGCTGATGACCTGGGACGACCACGAGGTGCAGAACGACTATGCCGGACTACAGGCCGGCAACAGCGGCTTCACGGATCCTTCCTCACCGGCCGACTGCTTGGCCCGCCGGGCTGCTGCCTACCAGGCCTATTACGAGCACATGCCGATCCGCGCCGCAACTTTGAGCCAAGGCCTGGCCGGTCTATTGAGTGGCGCAGAGATGCGCATCTACAGCCGGCTGCAATATGGTCAGTTGGCCTCCTTGTATCTGCTGGATGCGCGGCAATACAAGGACCCGCAGGCCTGCACCAAGGGCGATAAATTGGGCTCCAGCATGTTGAATCCGGCCGAGTGCCGGTCATGGGGTGACCCCCAGCGCAGCTTGCTGGGCCTGCCGCAGGAGCGCTGGCTGAATGATGAGTTCGCGAGCCCCCGATCCCGCGACACGAGCTGGAATGTGCTGGGCCAAACAACCTTGTTTGGGCAACGTGATTTTAAAGTCGGCCCCGGCCAGACGCTCTGGAACGACGGCTGGGACGGCTACGCTGCCGCCCGCACCCGCTTGACTGATGCCTTGCAAAAAAACGCAGTGACGAACCCGGTGCTCTTGGGTGGTGACATCCACGAAAACTGGGTCGGCCACGTCAAGGCCGATTACCAGGATGCAGGCAGTGCCAGCGTCGGCGTGGAGTTTTGCGGCACCAGCATCACGTCGCGTTCGGGTGGCAACGCCAAAACGGCCGAGCGGCTGGCCGAGAACCCGCATTTTGTATTTGCCGATGCCCAACGCAAAGGCTATGGCGTGGTGGAGTTCACGCCCAGCCAACTCAGCACCACCTTGCGCGTGCTGGATGACGTGACTAGTCCTGATGCAAAAATCGAAACCCTGGCCCGCTTCGTGGTGCCGGCGGGCCGGGCGGTGATCGAGAAGAGGTAAGGTCCGTCCCTGCCAAGGGTGGGCGTCCAAAAAGGGATCAGAACGTCTGCGCCCACCACAGCCGCAGTCGCATGCCGACCTCACTGGTGTAACCGACTTCGGCAAAGCGAATCTGCCCCTGCGCATCCACCACCACCAAGGCCGGGACCGAGGCCAGACCGAAGCGTTTGGCAATCTGTCCATCGGCGTCCACCGCGGTGTGCCAGTCCAGCTGGCGCCGGTTCAGCACACTCTGCACGCGCCCCGGATCACCCGATTGCATGGCCACGCTGAGCACCGGCCAGTCGTGGCTGACGCGGTTGACACTGTTTTCTTCGGTCCGGCAGATCGGGCACCAGTCGGCCCAGAAGTGCAGGGCCACGGCCCGGCCGGGGTGGGTCGCGCGCCAGTTGTCAAAGTCAATGGTGCCGCTGCCGGCTTGGGGGCCAGCCGCAGGCGCACTGAAGGCGGGGGCGGGCCCGCTCGGGACGCCGCGGGTTTGCCAGGCGTGAATGCCGGCATAGAGCAGCAGGAACATCAGCAGGGTGCCCAGGTGCGATTTCCAATTTTGGCGCACTTGCGTCAGCCAGCGGCCGGGCCAACGGCGAAGTTTATCGAGGTTCATGGCAGGCCAGACGGTTCAGTTGAGCACGTCCAGCAGCCGGTCCAGCCCGCCTGAATTGATCGCCACCATGGCCTGCTCGCGCACTTTGGGCTTGGCGTGGTAGGCCACGGACAAGCCGGCTTCACCCATCATGGGCAGGTCATTGGCACCGTCGCCCATGGCGATGGCTTGCTTCGGGCTGATGCCCAGACGGTCGCAGGTCTCCAGCAGCATCTTGCGTTTTTCCGCGCCGTCACAGATGTCGCCCCAGGGCTGGTCAATCATGCGGCCGGTGAGCACGCCATCCTGTACCTCCAGCACGTTGGAGCGGGTGAAGTCGATGCCCAGGCGGTCGCGCACGCGGTCGGCAAAAAACGTGAAGCCACCCGAGACCAGCAGCACTTTCATCCCGGTTTTTTTGCAGGCGGCAATGAGGTCTGCCGCACCGGGGTTGAGTTGCAGGCGTTGTTGGTAAACCTCTTCCATGCTGGCCAGGCTGACGCCCTTGAGCAGGGCCACGCGCTGGCGCAGGCTCTCCTTGAAATCGGCAATCTCGCCGCGCATGGTGGCCTCGGTGATGGCGGCCACTTCGGCCTTGCGCCCGACCGCATCGGCGATTTCGTCCACGCACTCGATGTTGATCAGGGTGGAATCCATGTCGAAGGCGATCAGTTTGAAGTCGCGCAGATTCAGCGGGGGCGTGACGCCCTGGATGACGAGGCCGGGGGACATTTCAGTGGGTTGCATAGGGAATATAGTTACTACTATTTTGATAGCTGCTTACGCAATAAGGACGAGGGCTGGAGGCCTATTCATTATAAATTTTTGGCGTCAATCCTTGGGCAAGCGCAACACGCGCCGAAGCGCCTCTTCAGCGGCGTGCAGGTCTTGCGCGCTGAGCGTGCCGAGTTTGCCTTGCAGGCGGCTTTTATCGACGGCGCGAATGTGCTCTATGCGTGCTTTGCTTGTCGCGCCGGATGATGGCATGGCGATGAGCAGTGGTGGCGTGGCCGGCGCAGTTGTCGTGGTGAGCGGTATGACCACGACGGTTTTGCGGTGTTGGTTGATCTCGGTGGCCGATAAAACAAAGCAGGGCCGGGTTTTGGCAATCTCCGCGCCGCGTGCGGGGTCGAGCTCGACCCAGTAAACGTCGCCTCGTTCAATGGCGGCGCTCACGTGTTTTGCGCCTTGGCCTGCGCTTTGGCGAATTCGCGCTCGAATTCCTCAGCGTTGAAATCTGCATCGTCGTCGGCTGTGAGTGAGGCCTCTACCCATGGCGCGGTCTCCGCCGCCAGGATGGGGTGAGCCGACTCCAGTTCCGTCAGTGTCTTGGCGGCCTGCGCCAGGGCCTGGCTTTCGCGGTCAAGCTCATTGCGCAGCAAGTCCAGCAAAAAGCGGCTGCGCTGGCGCGAAGGCACCACCTGCGCGAAGCGCTGGGCAAGGTCGTCTGGCAAGCGCAAAAGCAGTTGCTGGGGCTTGGCGGCAGACGCTGAATGGTTGGCTGAAGCAGTCATGGCAGAAGGATATGTGTTATCAATGTATCAAGCTACATTATTGTCTTATTTCTGCAAGCCGTGGGTGTTGTTTGCATGACCTGATTCAGGCGGAAGAATTACTATTATTTTGATAGCTGCTTACGCAAGTAGGACGCGGGCTAGCGGCCTATTTCTTATAAATTTCACCCGTTCAGCCAGTTCTCGACCCGTAGGCCGGGCACACGTTGAAATTCAGCGTCTGCGGTGACCAAGGTGGCGCCAAGTGACATTGCATGGGCGGCGATGAGCGTGTCGTTGGCCCCGATGGGGGTACCGGCTTGTTCCAGGTGGGAGCGCAGTTTGGCGTAATGTGGACCCACGACTTCATCCAGAGGGAGCACCACCAGGCTTTGCATTTGGATGTCAAACGCGGCCTGCAGGCGCGGGGACCCGTGTCTCGCCAGGCCAAAGAGAAGTTCGTATTGCACAACCACGCTAGTGACCAGTGTGCAGTCGGGTGTACGCAGTCCCCATTCGAGCACACGCGCAGTATCAGTGCCGGAGCGGTCTTTCATCAGGGCGCTGATGATGTTGGTATCTAGCAGGAAGGTGATGCCTGTTGTCATGGCGCATCGTCACCAAAATCAATGTCATCCAGAGGAAGTAGTCCTTCATCGCCAATGTGGGGAAACTCATCCTGACAGGGGCCTAGTTTGGCAATTTCGTCCAAGGCAAAAACCAGCGCGGCCAGCGTGCCTTTCTTGGGTTTGTCTGGCACCAGCTCCAAAATAAGCCGGTTGCCTTCGCGGTGCATCAACGCCTGGGTGCCGGGCAGCTCAAACTCTTTGGGGATGCGCACCGCCTGGTTGGCGCCATTCCTGAAGAGTTTTACGGCTCTAGCCCCCGTATCTACTGCGTAAGGCGCTATGGTTTCTGAAGCGTTTGGCGCTTGGGTGTGGGTTGAAGTGGACATGGGGCACCTCCTGATATCAGTTGTGTAACTTTAGCATATGCCGAAGCATATGCTGTGCAACTTTCTCAGGCGGTTTCCAGGATTGGCTGCCCCAGATTGCGCAGCACATCGCGCACCATCTGCGCCCGGTCTTTGGCTTCTGGCAACTCGCGTTCAATGCGCAACTTCTCGTTACCCGCGAGCTTGATGTGCTTGTTTTTCTGGATCATCGCGATAATTTTCATCGGGTCGATCGGCGGGTTTTTCTTGAAGGTGATGGTGATGACGCTCGGGGCGGCATCGACCTTGACGACGCCGAACGGCTTGGCCATCACGCGCAGGCGGTGCACGTCGATCAAGGTTTGCGCCTGTGCCGGCAGCTTGCCGAAGCGGTCCACGATTTCCTCCAGCAGCGCGTCGATCTGAACCGTGCTCTTGGCGGTGGCCAGTTTTTTGTAAAAGCTCAGCCGCAAATGCACATCGCCGCAGTAGTCGTCCGGTAGCAGGGCCGGGGCGTGCAGGTTGATGTCGGTGGTGACGTTGAGCGGGCTGAGCAAGTCGGGCTCGATGCCGGCCTTCAGGCAGCGCACCGCCTCGGACAGCATCTCGTTGTAGAGCTGAAAACCGACTTCGAGCATGTTGCCGCTCTGGTTTTCACCCAGCACCTCGCCAGCGCCGCGAATTTCCAGGTCGTGCATGGCCAAATAAAAGCCGCTGCCCAGTTCTTCCATTTTTTGAATCGCATCGAGACGTTGCTGGGCCTGTTTGGTCAGACCTTCCAGATCCGGCACCATCAGATAGGCATAGGCCTGGTGGTGGCTGCGGCCAACGCGGCCGCGCAACTGGTGCAGCTGCGCCAGGCCAAACTTGTCGGCCCGGCTCATGACGATGGTGTTGGCAGTCGGCACGTCAATGCCGGTCTCGATGATGGTGGAGCACAGCAGCAGATTGAAGCGCTGCGCCACAAAGTCGCGCATCACGCTCTCCAGCTGGCGCTCGGGCATCTGGCCGTGGGCGACGGCGATACGGGCTTCGGGCAGCAGTTCTTCCAGCTTGGCGCGGCGGTTCTCGATGGTTTCGACCTCGTTGTGCAAGAAATACACCTGGCCGCCGCGCTTGAGTTCGCGCAGCACGGCTTCCCGAATCACGCCGTTGCCTTCGGTACGGACAAAGGTCTTGATGGCCAGGCGGCGCTGCGGTGCGGTCGCAATCACGCTCAAATCCCGCAGGCCCTCCAGTGCCATGCCCAGGGTGCGCGGAATCGGCGTGGCGGTGAGCGTCAACACATCGACCTCGGCGCGCAGGGCTTTCATCTGCTCTTTGTGGCGCACGCCAAAGCGGTGTTCTTCGTCGATGATGAGCAGGCCCAGATCCTTGAACTTGGTCGATTCACTCAGTAGCTTGTGTGTGCCGACGACGATGTCGATGGTGCCATCGGCCAGGCCTTTCATGGCCGCACTGATTTCCTTGGCGGAGCGGAAGCGGCTCATCTCGGCCACTTTGACCGGCCATTTGGCAAAACGGTCGACCAGCGTCTGGTAGTGCTGCTCGGCCAAGAGCGTGGTCGGCGCCAGCAGCGCCACCTGCTTGCCGCCGGTGATGCCGATAAAGGCGGCGCGCAAGGCGACTTCGGTCTTGCCAAAGCCGACATCACCGCAGATCAGGCGGTCCATCGGGCGCGGGCTGATCATGTCCTGAATCACGGCGTGAATGGCGGCGCTCTGGTCCGGCGTTTCTTCAAAGCCGAAGTCGTTGGCGAAGGTTTCGTAGTCGTTGGGCGAGTAGCGGAAGGCGTGGCCTTCGCGGGCGGCGCGGCGGGCATAAATATTGAGCAGCTCGGCGGCGGAGTCGCGCACCTGCTCGGCGGCACGGCGCTTGGCTTTGTCCCACACACCGGAGCCTAGCCGGTGCAGCGGCGCCTCATCGGCGCTGACGCCGGTGTAGCGGCTGATGAGTTGCAGCTGGCTCACCGGCACATACAGCGTGGCCTTGTCGGCGTATTCCAGGTGCAAAAACTCCTGCATTTCGGGCTCGCCGTTGGCCAGTTTATTGCCCAGATCCAGGTTGATCAGGCCCCGGTAGCGGCCAATGCCGTGGGCCGAATGCACCACCGGGTCGCCGATATTGAGCTCGCTCAGGTCTTTGATCAGGGCTTCAACGTCGCTGACCTGCTCCTGCTTTTTGCGCCGGCGCGTGGTGGGGCCGGCGGCGAACAGCTCGGTCTCGGTGACGAAATCGATGCCGGCTTCCAGCCAGGCGAAGCCGGTGTTCAGGGATGAGGTGGCAATGCCGAGCTTTTCATGACTGCGCTCGAATTCGGCGAGCGAATCGAACGACGGCGGGCTCAGGTGGCTGGCGTGCAGAAAATCCAGCAAGCTGGTTTTGCGGCCTTCGCTCTCGGCCAGCACCAAGACGCGCTGGGGCGATTGGCGAATGTGCTCTTTCAGCCGTGCCAGCGGGTCATCGGCACCGCGCACCACGGTGAGGGCGGGCAGCGTTCCAAGTTCCGCGTAGTCGGTGGGTCCGGCGATTGCTGACGTATCGGGCGTGCCTGCTTGCGTCGCTATGAGCGCGTTGGGCGCTTTGATCGCCAGCTGGGGATGCTGATTGACCCGGGCGTAAAACTGCTCGATGCCCAAAAAAAGCGATTCCGGCGGTAGAACGGGGCGTTCACGGTCGCCTTGCACCAGCCGGTAGCGCTCTTTGGTGTCTTGCCAGAAATGCTGGAACGCCGGTTCCAGGTCACCGTGCAATACCACCGTGGCCTCCGCGCCCAGGTAGTCAAACACGGTGGCGGTGTCGTCAAAGAACAGCGGCAGGTAGTACTCGATGCCCGCCGTGGCCACGCCATTGCCAATGTCTTTGTAGATGCGGCTCTTGGTCGGGTCGCCCTCCAGCAGTTCACGCCAGCGGTTGCGAAAGCGCGCGCGCGCCTCGTCGTCCATCGGGAACTCACGACCGGGCAGCAAGCGCACTTCGGGCACGGGGTACAGGCTGCGCTGGCTGTCCGGGTCAAAGGTGCGGATGCTGTCGATCTCGTCATCAAACAGATCCACCCGGTACGGCATGGCGCTGCCCATCGGGAACAGGTCAATCAATCCGCCGCGCACCGCGTATTCGCCCGGACTCACCACCTGGGTGACGTGGCTGTAGCCGGCCAGCGTTAACTGGGCCTTGAATTTGGCTTCATCCAGCCTCTGCTTGACCTTGAAGTGGAAGGTGTAAGCGGCCAGAAAACTCGGTGGCGCCAGCCGGTACAGCGCGGTGGTGGCAGGGACGATGACCACGTCCGCGCCAGTCTCCTTGTCGCGCTGGCTGATGCGCCACAGCGTCGCCAGTCGTTCGCTGATCAGGTCCTGGTGCGGTGAAAAAGAGTCGTAGGGCAGGGTTTCCCAGTCGGGGAACAGCACGCAGCGCAGGTCGGGGGCGAAGAATGCCATCTCGTCAATCAGGCGCTGGGCATCGGCGGCATTGGCGGTGACGATGGCCGTCAGCTTGTGGTTCGCTTTTTCGCGCAGACCCAATTGGGCGAGCAGCAGGGCGTCGGCCGAGCCCAGCGGGCGGGGCAGGGTGTAACGTTTGCCGGGGAGCAGTTTGGGTAAATCCATGAATCGCCTAATGACAAGGTATGCCTACGCCTGGGGTTCAAAAACACAAATACAAAACACCCCCCGGTGCGTGGAGCGGGGGGTGTTCAGGTGCTGAACAAAAGCGCAATTTTACCTTCGGCACAACAAATCAGTTTCCAGAATCAACGGTTTATGCCGGGCCGGTGCTTTATCATGGTTCGGCTCGAACAGCGCGCCGGTTCGTCAATCGGCAGCAAAATTTTAGAAAAATCCAGTGGGAGTTGCTTTGAGTCATAAAAGTTTGCCCGATTCCGAAGCGCGCATCCCGGAAAACGCCACCCCTTCGCTGGCAGCGGTCTTGCCCCAGCTGGTGACGCCAGCACTGATTTCAGGCATCTGCGTCGCGGCCGGCTATATCCACTATCTGCTGTTTCACACGCTGGCCGAGTTTTTTTCCATCATCATTGCCCTGACGGCCATGGTCGTGGCGTCGACGTCACGGCATTTCACGCGCAACCACTTCACCGTTTTTGTCGCCGTGGCGATCGGCTGGTGTGCTGCGCTCGACCTGATGCACACGTTAACGTACAAGGGCATGCAGCTTCTTGCGACGCCAGATGCCGGCCAGGCCACCAAATTTTGGCTGGCAGCGCGGTTCATGCAGGCGCTGGCGCTCCTGGCGGCGCCCCTGTTTCTGCGCCGCAGTGTTCAGGTGAACCAATTGCACGCCCGTTTCGGGCTGCTGGTGGTCGCGGTGAGCGTCTGGATTTTCTCCGGGACCTTTCCGCAGGTGTTCATTGAGGGGCAGGGCCTGACGCCGTTCAAGATTTATGCCGAGTACGTGATCATCGCCATGCTGGCCGCCAGTGGCATGCTGTTGTGGCGACAGCGGCGCTTGATGTCCCCCAGTCTGTTGCTGAACATGCTGGCCGCGCTGGTCTTGATGGTGCTGTCCGAGTTCTCCTTCACCCTGTATGCCGATTTGTATGGCATTGCCAATGAGGTTGGGCATGTCTTCAAGATTTTTGCTTCTTGGTTTGTGTACCTGGCGCTGGTGCAAAGCACCCTGCGCGAACCGTTCAGCATGCTCTCGCGCACAGCCAGTACCTACGACGCCGTGCCGGACCCGGCCTGTGTCATTGGGGCCGACGGCCGCATTCGGCAAGCCAACCAGGCGGCGGGCCGCTATGCGGGCATGCCTACACAAGAGCTGATTGGCCGCTCCCTGCACGCCCTGTTCCATGCCGCCGAGGTGCGCACCGAGGATTGCCCGGTGTGTGGCCGCGTCGCACGCGGAGAGTCCATGTTTTCGGTCGAGATCGATCGGGGCGGTGCAGCGGGGGCCGTGGAGTGCACAGTGGCGCCCTTCCTGATCGAGGGCCGTGAGCGCAGCTACGTCCAGGTGGTGCGCGACATCACCGAGCGCCGGCGGCTGGCGTCCGAGCGCGAAACGCTGGTGCACGATCTGGGCGAACGCATCAAGGAGCAGCGCTGCCTGTTTGCCATCTCCCGGCTGATCGAAAAGCGCAACCTTGATGTGGGTGAGCTGCTGGCGGGCGTGGCGCCCTTGCTGCCGGCGGCATTCTTGTACCCGGAGCAGGCATACGCGGTGATCATGAGTGATTGGGGCACGTTTGATTCGGGCGGTCGGTCATCCGGCGCCCGCTGCCTGGAGCGCAACGTGCTCGTCAATGGAGAGGCTGTTGCAGCGCTGCAGGTTTGCTATCCCGATGATCTCAAGCCCGGGGAAAATCTTTTCCTGCCGCCGGAGCACGAACTGCTCGACAACGTGGCGCAGCAGATCAGCAAGGCGATCGAACAGATTCAGGCGGCGGTGCAAATCAGTCGTCTGACCTACCTCTACCAGATGCTCAGTGCGACCAACCGCGCCATCGTGCGTTGCCGCAGCGTTGACGAACTGCTGGCCGCCACCTTTGATGCGCTGATCCAGCACGGCGCCATTCCCAAACTGTTCATCGCCCGCACTGAGAACGGCGAGATGCCCTTGCGCATCGTCCATTCACACGGGATAGATATCGAGCAGATGTCCGAGCTGCAGGTCAGTTTGTCAAGTCCTGCTACCCGTTTCGGTCAGTCCATGGACGCTTTTCGCCAGGGCCAGGTGGTCTGGACGTCGATCCCAACCGTCGAACACGATGCCTGGTATGCCTATTTGACTGCGCAGGGTCTGCACGAACGGGCGATCGTGCCCTTGCTCAGCGAGGGCCGGCTGCTCGGTGTCATGGGCTTGTACGCTGAAGGGCCGGGCACGCTCGATCCAGCGCAGCTGAGTCTCCTCAATGAGATGGCGGCGGATCTGGCGTTCGCCTTGAATGCCATGGCGGCCCACAAGCGTCGGGAAGACGCTGAACAGCAGGCGGCGGTCTCGGATTTGCGTTTCCGTGAGGTATTCGATGCCTCGCCGACGCCGATGCAGATCCAGTCAATCGCCACCGGCACCTTGCGCACGATCAACCGGGCCCATCAGCAATGGCTGGGTTACGCGCCTGAGGAGATTGCCACCGAAGACGCGTGGTTCGAGCAGGCCTACCCCGATACCGTAGTGCGCCAGCAATTGCGTGAGCAATGGCTGCAGGGCATTGAGGAAGCCAGGACGACGGGGGTGGCGCATTCGCCGGAACTCAGCATGCGCTGCAAGGATGGCAGCGAGCGCCTCGCGCGCGGCACCATGACGGTCGTGGGCGACGATGCCATCGTCGCCTGGGTCGATCTCACCGACATCCGGCGCAGTGAACGGGCGCTGCGTGACAGCGAACAGCATTTTCGCGGCATGGTCGAGCAGACAATCAGCGGGATTTGTGTTCGGCGCGATGGAAAATACATCTATGTGAACCCGCGTTATTGCGAAATGACCGGCTACTCGAGCGATGAGTTGATCGGGCAAAACGTCCTGGAATTCACGTCTCAGGCGCCTGACAATCTCCAGCGCATTCACAATGCCTGGGCGAAGCTGGCGGCAGGCGAGCGCAGCGTGCGTTATTCGGTCCCGGTGCGATGCAAAAACGGAGAAGTAATTGAGCTCGGCCTGCACGCGACGCCGATCAACTGGGATGGCCAGCCGGCGACCATCGCCATGGCGGCCGACATCACCGAGAAAAAACGGGCCGATGAACAGATTGCCAGCTATGTGAAGCAGCTGGAAGTGTCCATGCGCGGCACACTCCAGGCGGTGTCCAACATGATCGACCTGCGTGACCCCTACACGGCAGGCCATGAACGGCGGGTCGGCTTGATTGCCGGTGCCATTGCCCGTGGGATGGGCTGGCCCGAGGCGCGCTGCGAGTCGTTGGAGATGATCGGTCTGGTGCACGACATCGGCAAGATTGCGGTGCCTGCGGAGATTCTGTCCAAGCCGGGGCGGTTGACCGCCATTGAGATGGAGTTGGTCAAGGGACATGCGCAGGCCGGCTACGAGATCCTGAAGGATGTGTCTTTTTCCTTCCCGGTCGCCGAGGTGATCCGCCAGCACCACGAACGTCTGGATGGCAGTGGCTATCCGCGCGGGCTCAAGGGCGACGAAATTTTGCCGGAGGCGCGGGTGCTGGCAGTGGCCGACGTGCTCGAATCAATGGCCGCGCACCGGCCTTACCGGCCGGCGCTGGGGATAGAGGCGGCGCTGGCTGAACTGGATCATGGGCGCGGCAGGCTGTATGACAGCGCGGTGCTGGACGCCGTCTTCAGCCTGGTGCGGGACAAAGGCTATACCTTGCCGCAGTAGCCCATGCCGCAGTCCTAGAATGGCGGTATTTCGCATGATGGATTCTTCCGTACCTCCTCCTTCCTCTGCCCGTATCTGGGCCTTGATTCCCTGTGCTGGCAGCGGCTCGCGTGCGGGCGCGGAGGGGCCCAAGCAGTACCAGCCGCTGGCGGGGCAAGCGATGGTCAGGCACACGCTGGCCGCCTTTTCTGCGGTGGCCAGAATTGCCAACACGGCCGTGGTGGTTGCCGTGGATGATGGTTTCTTTGCATTGGAAGTTACTCCGTATTTGATAGCTGCTTGCGGAGGTTCGACGCGGGCTGCAAGTGTTTTTAATGGTTTAAAGTTCCTGTTGCAGCACGGTGCCGACGCCGCCGACTGGGTGCTGGTGCACGACGCCGCCCGTTGCCTGGTCACATCTGACCAGATCAATACCTTGATCGACGCCTGTGCGGCGGACGCCGTCGGCGGTCTGCTGGCGCATAAACTCCCTGACACGCTGAAAAGCGAAGTCGCGGGCCGGGTGGCAAGCACCCTGGATCGCCGTGACAAGTGGTTGGCCCAGACGCCGCAGATGTTTCGCATCGGCGCGCTGCTGGAGGCGCTGCAGAGCGCGGGCGACCAGGTAACTGATGAATCGAGTGCGATGGAGGCCATGGGTTTGCACCCGTTGCTGGTGCCGGGCAGCGCACAGAACTTCAAGGTGACCTACCCGGACGATTTTGCGCTGGCCGAAGCGGTGTTGAATGCGCGCTTGAAAGGCGAATGACATGAATTTCAGAATAGGTGAGGGCTGGGATGTGCACGCCCTGGTGGCCGGGCGCAAACTGATCCTGGGGGGCGTGGAGATTCCGTTTCCCCTGGGGCTGCTGGGGCACTCGGATGCGGATGTGCTCCTGCACGCCATTACCGACGCTTTGCTGGGCGCCGCCGCGCTGGGCGACATCGGCACGCATTTTCCCGACACCGACGCGCGCTTCAAGGGCGCGAACTCGCTGGTGCTGTTGACCGAGGCAGCCCGGCGCGTGCGCGACAAAGGCTTCGCGATAGGCAATGTGGACAGCACCGTGATCGCGCAAGCGCCCAAATTGATGCCGCATATCGCCGCTATGCGCGCCCAAATTGCCTTGGCGCTGGAAGTGAACGTCGATCAGGTCAACGTCAAGGCCAAGACCGCAGAAAAAATGGGACCGGTCGGCTTGGGTCAGGCGATGGAGGCGCGGGCGGTGGTGTTGTTGTTCTCGCCGTCGTCGTGAACATTTATATAAAAACAGCCTCTGGCCCGCTTGTAATAAGCATAAGTAGCTATTATTAATATAGCATTTCAAGAAAGGGAAACCCCCGATGATGTCGCTGGACAAACTGCCCCTGATCACTGACGAACTGACCGTGCTGGCCGAGTGGGTGCCACTTGATCAAACCAGGGTGATTGAACTCGGCTGCGGCAATGCCCAACTGGCACGCGCCCTGCTGCAGCGCTGTCCCGGCTGCCATGTGACCGGCCTGGAGGTCGATCTTCGCCAGCATGCCAAGAACCTGGCCAACCCACAGGACGGTCTGACCTTTCTGGCCGCGGGCGCGCAGGAGATTCCGCTGGCGGATGCGTCCTTCGATCTGGCGCTGATGCTGAAGTCACTGCACCATGTGCCGCTGTCCGCAATGGCGCTGGCGCTGGACGAGGTGGCGCGCGTGCTGCGTCCGGGCGGGTATCTGTACGTGTCGGAGCCGATATATGCCGGACCGATGAACGAGGTGATTCGCCTGTTCAACGACGAGGGCGTGGTGCGTGCCGCAGCGCAGGCGGCGCTCGATGCCGCGCTGCTCACCGGCGCGTGGGAGGCGGTGACGGAGCGCCGTTTCGCCACGCCGGTGCAGTTTCGTGACTTTGCCGATTTCGAGCAGCGCATGATGCGCCCGACGTATGCCGACCACCAGCTGGATGACGCCAAGATTGCAACGGTGCGTGCGGTGTTCGAACCGCATTGTGGGCCTGACGGCGCGCATTTCACACGGCCAATGCATGTGCGACTGTTGCGCCGCCGTGCCAACCGCTAAGGGATGGCGGGAATCACCAGCCAGGCCTGCAAACCACCGCCGGGGCGGGCGAGTAGCGTGACCTCCCACCCATTGGCCCGCGCCAGCTCTCGCACAATGGCGAGCCCCAGGCCGGACCCGCCAGTCACGGGGCTGCGTGAGGGCTCAAGGCGATGGAAGGGCTGGAACATGGCTTCGATCTGGTCCGGTGCAATGCCGGGGCCCCGGTCCAGCACGCCGATGCGGCAACGCTGTTCCTCCGCAACGCAGACCAACTCCACAGCGGCAGCGGGTGCATAACGCAGTGCGTTTTGCAGCAGATTGCCCAGGGCCCGGTGCAAGGCCGATCGCGGGATAGCCAGCCAGCAAGGTGGGCAGTTCACCGTGATGCGGCACGCAGGGGTCGAGAAATCTGCCGCGAGTTCAGTCAAAAAATCGGACAGGTCGGTGCTGACTGGCTGCTCGTGCGCCAGCCCGCGCGCCAGGTCCAGCACATTGCCGATCAATCGATTCATCTGTTTGATGTCGCGTTCCATGCGCGCGATCAACGCCGGGTTGGGGTCTGATTTCAGTAGTTCTAGCGCCAGGCACATGCGCGCCAGCGGGGTGCGCAAGTCGTGCGACACGCCGGCCAGCAAGGTGGTGCGAGCCGTCAACAAATCGCGCACCTGCTGCGCCATGGCATTAAAACGGCGACTCAGCGTAACCAGTTCGCGTGGCCCGGTTTCTGGCAGCAGCGCGGGGCTCCCGCCTTGGCCGATGAGCGCGCTGGCCGCTTCAAGCCGCGCCAGCGGCGCTGTGAGGCGGCGCGCCAGCCACACGGCCAAACCAGCCGCGAACAACAGACCGCCAAGAAGCGCACTAAGAAAGGTGACGATGGGCTGGCTGTCGATGCGCGCCTTGGCCAGTCCTACCGCCAGCTGTCCGCTGCCAATAGGTACACTAAACCAGTACCAAACGGCGTCACCCACTTTTTCGCTCACCAGCTGGCGCTTTGCACCGGTGCGCCGGGACAGCGCGTCTTCGAGAATATAGAAATAAACCGGATGCCATTCATCACGCCCCACCGCTGGCGTCTCTGGGCGTAAGGCTAGCGCGTGACTTGTCAGCAACTCTTGCGCGAAAACCGGGCGTGTTTGCGGTGGCAACTCCGCCCAGGTCTGCGCCGAGAGCACCATCAGCCCGGCGAGGTCGTCGGCCGAGCGCCGCGCCAGCGGCAGCATCATGAACACGACGAAGAGCGTGGCCACCAGCAGCTCGATCAGGAGGAACGCGCCAGCCAGCCACCAGGTGTTCTGCCGCGCCAGACTTGGGTGTGCGCTCAGGGTTGACCACCGCGAAGGTTGAACAGATAGCCCTCGCCGCGCACGGTGCGGATGTAGGCCGGTGCTGAGGGTTCGGTCTCAATCTTGCGTCGCAGCCGTGTCACACGGTTGTCGATGCTGCGATCAAACGGGTCACGGTCATAGCCCCGGAGCAGATCGACCAGCGTATCGCGCGAGAGCACCCGGTTGGGGTGGGCAACAAAGGCCGCCAGCAGGTCAAACTCGGCACTGGTCAACTGAACTTCCATGCCATCACGCAGCAGGCGGCGACCGGCAGTGTCCAGGGCGAACGGACCAAAATGTGGATTCACTGCGGGCGCTGCCGTGTCGGGTCTTGCTGGATGTCCGCGCCGCAACAGGGCACGCAGCCGTGCCAGCAACTCGCGCGGGCCAAAAGGTTTGGCCAGATAGTCATCCGCACCAACCTCCAGGCCGATCACCCGATCGATCTCTTCGCCGCGCGCTGACAGCATCAGGATGGGTATCGTTGACTGCGCCCGTAGCGTGCGCGTCAGTGAGAGGCCGTCTTCGCCCGGCAACATCAGGTCGAGCACGATGGCATCAGGCAGTGCACGGGCCAAGGCGGCGCGCATGCTGACCCCGTCACCTGCAGTCGCCACTGAAAAACCATTGGCCCCCAGATAGGTGCTCAACAGTTCTCTCAGGTCGGGGTCGTCATCGACAACAAGAATGCGGGGAAGGGTGAGGGCGCTCATGGTGGGGTAAATGCAGTTTACGGCATAGGCATGCGTCGTTGACTGGTTTGACACGCAGCGATACCCATGGCGACAAACGGATACGCACGGCGGCGGGCAGGACATGACCCCGCGACGCCGGCGCTGCAAGCTACCAACACCCCGAAGCAAACATCATGCACACACGCACTTCGCTCTTCTCATTGCTGCTACTGACCCTGGCGGTGTCCGCCTCTGCTCAGGTCTTGCCGACTGGACCACAAGCCCAGCCAGCACGGCCCTTGAATCTTGCGCTGCCCAGATATGCAGCGCAGGAAACGAATTCCGCAGCCGTGGCGGTCGATGCGGACGCAGTCGCGGCGCGCCTTGCGCAGCCGGCAGCGCATGGCAGCAAAGCGCAGGGCGGCGCTGCGCAGTTGCCCTACGGCGCTGGCTTTGAGCGCCGCCAGCAAGGCAATGCATCTGGTGGGAGCGGACGCGGCGGCATGGGTCGTGGACGGTAAATTTTCTCCATTCAACTTGAAGGACATCAATCATGAAAACCCCAAAGACACTCGCTGCAGTTTTGATGATGGTCATGGCTCTAACGGCTTGCGGGGGCGGTGATTCCGCCAGTGCGTTGGGCGACGGCGGGCCGCCTCTGATCGTGGATGCCAACGGGGTGTCCACCTTTGACAGCACCGCGTTGGGCGTGGCGCTGGCGGCACTGCCGGGCGAAACACTCAGCGCTGCCGAGCAAGCCACCTTGGCCTACATGCGCGAGGAGGAAAAACTTGCGCATGATGTTTACGCTCAGTTCGATACGCTTTACGCAGGCAGTGTCAAGATCTTTGGCAATATTGCCATCAGTGAGACCACCCATACGGAGGCAGTTCGCCAATTGCTGTTGCGCTACAACCTGAGTGACCCCAGTGCAACTTTGGCGCCGGGCCTGTTCCAGAACGCGACGTTGCAAGCGCTGTACACGCAATTGGTCGCCACCGGTTCGCCCTCGCTGACTGCTGCGCTCAAGGTCGGTGCCACCATTGAAGAGCTGGACATGATCGACATCAAGGCCGCGCTGCTGAATGTGGACAACCAGGATATTCGGGTGGTGTACGAGAGCCTTCTTAAAGGTTCGCGCAACCACTTGCGCTCATTTGTGAAAACCCTGCTCAATCAAGGCGTCACCTACATCCCGCAGTACATGAACCCGGCCGACTACGCCGCCATCGTCAGCACCGAGATGGAGCGTTGACGTTTTACTTTCGAAGAAGTTTCCTCAGCCTTTCACTGTCCCTTAAATCCCGATTACCGAGGATGTACCCGATGAAATTGACCCATATGACAATTACCGCAGCGATGGGAATGGTGTTGCTGATTTTTGCCGCTGGCCAGGCGGCAGCGCAGGAGGACATGCAAGCCGCCCCAAATGCTGGCCTGCATGGCAGCATTGGTGTGGGAGTGGGTGTAAAGCCTGAGTATGAAGGTGCGAAAGACCTTAAAACGGCGCTCATGCCGAATATCAATCTCTTCTACGGTGACGCATTCTTTCTCACCGGCATGACGGCGGGGGCCAATCTCCTGCGGTACCAAACCGGGCAGGGCGTGACCATCACGGCCGGTCCGATTCTGGCCCTGCGCGCAGGCCGAAACCAGGATGACAATGACGCGCTGAGAGGGCTGGGAGAGATTGACCGGGCTCTTGACGCAGGCGGTTTTGTCCGCTTGCGCAAACAAGGCTGGCAGGCGTCTGTCGATGTCAGGCAGAACGTCACCAACACCGGTCAGGGTGCGACGGTGAATTTTTCCGCCGGGCATGGCATACCTCTGAGCCCCAAGCTGCGCCTGCGTGCCAATTTCGACACCAGCTGGGCGTCATCGGATTACATGAAAACCTTCTTCGCCATTGACGCGCTGCAATCGGCGCAATCGGGCATCGCCCAATATGAAGCCGGCTCGGGCTTCAAACATGTCGGTGCAAGCCTGATGGCGGACTATTCGATCAGCCGCGAGTGGGCAGGCTTTGCCTCCGTGCGCTACAAGCGGCTGCTGGGTGACGCGGCGGCCAGTCCCATCGTGTCGAGTCTCGGTGACAGAGATCAGGTCTCGGGCAGCATAGGCATCAAATACCGTTTCTGATGCCAACCGGTGTAACAAGCGTTTTCAACTAACTTAACTGGGGATTTCCTTATGAAATACAAACGCACTCTAAAAGCAAGCGTCGCGGCAGGCGTGATTGGGACGCTGCTGGCAACTGTTAGCGCAATGTCGTGGGCCGATGACAACGTTGCAACCTCGCCGCTGGCCCTGCGCAAGATCATGCAGGACCTGGGCAAGAACATGCAGACCATCACCGACGGGATTTCCCGTGGAGACTGGGTGCTGATAGAAAAAATTGCGCCACTGGTAGCCGATCATCCCGAGCCACCGCCGGGCGAAAAAATGCGCATACTGGGCTTTGTTGGCACCAACATGACCAAGTACAAGGCCCATGACGGCGAAACCCACGAGCAGGCGCAGGCGGTAGGCAAGGCGGCAAAGGCCAAGGACGGCCCCGGCGTCATCCTGGCATTCCAGAAACTCCAGACCAGCTGCTACAACTGCCACAGTGAATTCCGCAAACCTTTCGTGGCGCATTTCTACGGCAGACTAGATGCCGTTCAGTGAACCCTTCATTTTGGTAGCGTGTAAAGAGGGATGTCTTTCTCGCGGGCCAGGGCATCCAGCGCCTTGCGCGTCGTGCTCAGCAGGTACGCGGCGATCAATTGTTGGGTGGCGGGCGCCAGCATGGTCATGATGCTGGTGTACTGAACGCCCGCCGCCGTACACAGGGCTTTGGCAAAGTGGGGTTCCAGCGCGGCCAGTGCGACGCGGCCATCTTGGCAGGGATAGACGCGGTAGCCGGCGTGGCCACCGCCGACGGCCGCGCCGGCTTGGGTAAGTCCCCAGCTGCGCGGCAAGGCCAGGTAGCCGGCAGCTTCTGACAGTGCCACTTCGAGGTAGCGGCCTTTGCCTGATCTGTGTTGCAGCAACACGGCCTGCAAGACTGCCTCCGAGGCCATCAGCGAACCACCCATGTCGGCATACAGGGTCGGCGGCAGATCCAGCCCGCCAATCAGATCGTTCTCCGCCAGGTAGGTGAGGTCGTGCCCCGGCTGTTCGGCACGCGCACCGGGCGCGCCCACAATAGCGACCTGCGACAGGGCCGGGTAGCGCTTGTGCAGACCTTTCCAGTCCAGTCCCAGTTTGCGCAACGCGGACGGGCGAAAGGAGGTCAGCAGCACGTCGGCTTTGGCCAGTTCCCGGTGCAAGGCTGTCTGGCCCTTCTCAGTCTTGAGGTCGGCCACCGCCACGCGCACGCCCTGGTGCAGCACATCGTAGGCGGCCCGGTTATACAAACCCATGGGATCGCCCGTGGTGCCGGGTGCGGCACCGGCGGGCGGTGGCGGCTCCAGCTTGACGCAGGAGGCGCCCATGTGCTGGCAGCGCATCAAGGCCGCTGGGCCGGGCAGGTTCAGGCTCAGGCTGAGCACCCGTACGCCGCGCAACGGGCGCAGGGCGGGGGAAGCAGGCTTTGGGGTGGACGCGGCGGCGGCGACATTGGGTGTGGGTGTCATGCCGCTATGGTAGCTGTCCTGCCGGACCCGATCCGGCATCCATGGATTGCGGGTCAAGCCCGCAGTGACAGTCCGGTATTGCCGAAATCGAGCGGCAGGCCGACGTAGTTTTCCGCAATGGTGCGCGAGCCCGCCTCACTGTGGATCAGGTAGTCGAGTTCGGCTTGCTGGAACTTGGCGACGATGGCACCGTCATCCGGGAAGCGGTGCATTAGCTGGGTAAACCACCAGGAGAAGCGCTCGCCTTTCCAGATGCGTTTGAGGCAGCGCTCCGAGTAGCTATCAATGCCGGCTTCGGTCTTGTCTTGGTAGTACTCGATGATCGCGCTGGACAGGTATTTGACATCGGTCGCCGCCAGGTTCAGGCCCTTGGCGCCGGTCGGCGGCACGATGTGGCCAGCGTCGCCCGCCAGGAACATGCGGCCAAAACGCAGCGGCTCGGTGATGAAGCTGCGCAGCGGCGCAATGCTCTTTTCAATCGACGGCCCGGTGATCAGTTTGTCGCGGCCTTCCTCGTCCAGGCGCAGGCGCAGTTCCTGCCAGAACGCCGCGTCGGTCCACTCTTCCACCTTGTCGGTCAGCGGCACCTGCAGGTAGTAGCGGCTGCGTGTTTTGCTGCGCTGCGAGCACAGCGCGAAGCCGCGTGGGCTGTTGACATAGATGAGTTCGTCGTGCACCGGCGGCGTGTCGGACAGCAGGCCCAGCCAGCCGAACGGGTACACCTTCTCAAACTCGGTGATCGCGCTGCGCGGGGCGCTGGCGCGGCACACGCCGTGAAAACCGTCGCAGCCGGCGATGAAGTCGCATTCGATCTCAAACGTCTGGCCGTCTTTTTCGTAGGTGACGCGCGGCTTCTTGCTGTCGAAGTCATGCACCGCCACGTTGTGCGCTTCATAGACGGTGGGCAGACCGGCCGCCGCACGCGCGTCCATCAAGTCCTTGGTCAGGTCGGTCTGGCCATAGACCATGACATTCTTGCCGCCCGTGAGCTTGTTCATGTCGATGCGGTGGCGCTGGCCGTTGTAGAGCATCTCAAAACCGCCGTGGACCAGGCCTTCCTTGTGCATGCGCTCGCCGACGCCGGCTTCATCCAATAAATCGATGCAGACCTGCTCCAGAATGCCGGCCCGAATGCGGCTGAGCACGTAGTCGCCGGTCTGACGCTCCAGGATGATGGCGTCGATGCCGGCCTTGTGCAGCAGCTGACCCAGCAGAAGACCCGAGGGGCCGGCGCCGATGATGGCAACTTGTGTTCGCATGTTTGCTCCTGAAATGAATGGTGCAAGCTTAGGCGGTCTGGCACTTTTGGCAATGCAGGATGTCCATCAATTGTGCGATGATTGCACCGAATGTGCGATAGTCGCGCAACATATCGGGGTTATTAGATGACCATTGCCAAAGTGGATTTCATTGAGGGCATGGCCAAGGGCATGGCGGTGCTGGAGAGTTTTGACACCGAACGCCAGCGCCTGAACGCGACGCTGGCCGCCGCGCGGGCCGGCATCACGCGCGCGGCGGCGCGTCGCCATTTGCTTACGCTGGCCCACCTCGGCTACCTGGAGACCGATGGCAGTTATTTTTGGCTGTCCAGCAAAGTGCTGCGGTTCTCTGGCAGTTATCTGGCGTCCGCCCGATTGCCGCGCGCGCTGCAACCCACCTTGAACCGGCTGGCGGTACAGGCACAGGAGTCGTTCTCGGCCGTGGTGCTGGATGCCGATGAGGTGGTGATCGTGGCGCGCAGCGGCAATGACCGAAATTCATCCGCCACGGCAAGTAGCCGCGTGATTGCCTACGGACTGCACATGGGCGCCCGGTTGCCGGCGCACGCCACCTCCACCGGGCGGGTGTTGCTGGCTGCCAAGACCAAAGCTGCCTTCAGTGCATGGATGAAGGGGCGCAACCTGCCCCGCATGACACCGCTGACCACGACGGACGCGCGGGCGTTTCGCACCCTCATCGACAAAGTACGGCAGGACGATTTTTGTCTGTCCAGTGAAGAGCACGAGTTGGGGGTGCATGCGCTGGCGGTGCCGCTGCGCAACAGCAAGGGTGTTACCGTGGCCGCGCTCAATGTCGTGGCATCGCAAAACCGATTGTCAACGCTGGCGATGCAACACGATTTGCTGCCTTTGCTGTTCGAAGCTGCGCGGGAGCTGCGACCGCTGTTGTAGTGACCGGCGACCCCGGTGGTCGGGATCTATGCCTGGCAGGCGTCAGACACCCAAATGCTGTTCCAGCAGTTCCGGCTTGGTCCGCAGTTCATCGGAACTGTCGTCAAACACCACCTGACCCTTGACCAGAATGACGTTGCGGTCGGTGATCTGGGTGACGTGCCGCCAATTCTTGTCCACGATCACACTGCTGATGCCAGTTTCGCGGATCAAGCCGCAAATGCGCCAGATTTCGCGCGCGATCAGCGGGGCCAGCCCTTCGGTGGCTTCGTCGAGGATAAGGACGTCCGGGTTGGTCATGAGCGCGCGGCCGATGGTCAGCATCTGCTGCTCGCCGCCGGAGAGCTGCTGCCCACCGTGGCCCAGGCGTTCCTTCAGGCGTGGAAAGGTTTCGAGTACGCGCTCATAGGTCCAGTCACGCTGGCCGCGCGTGCCGGCGCGGGCCGCCATTCGGAGGTTTTCCAGCACACTCAGGTTGCCGAAGATGCCGCGTCCTTCCGGCACGTAGGCAATGCCAAGCCGCGCGATTTCATAAGGGGCGCGGCCGGTCATGGCCTTGCCCATGATCTCCACCGTTCCGGCGCGCGGCTTGACCAGACCCATGATGGATTTGAGCAGCGTGCTCTTGCCCATGCCGTTGCGCCCCATCAGACCGATGGTTTCACCGCGCGCCACCGCGAAGTCAATGCCGCGCAGGATGTGGCTAGCGCCGTAATAGGTGTTGAGGTTGCGGGCGTTGATCAGCAGCTCACTCATACGTGCTCCTCGCCCAGGTAGGCGGCCTGCACGCTGGCGCTGGCTCTCACTGAAGCAGGCGTGCCACTGGCAATGACCTGGCCGTTGACCATCACGGTCAAATGGTCGGCCAGGGTGAACACGGCATCCATGTCGTGCTCGACCAGCAGCATGGCGTGGTCTTTTTTAAGTTTCAGCAAGAGTTCAACCATGCGCTGCGCTTCGGCCACACCCATGCCGGCCAGCGGTTCGTCCAGCAGCAGGACTTGCGGTTCGGTCGCCAGGGTCATGGCAATCTCCAGCTGGCGCTGCTCGCCGTGGCTCATCGCGCCGGCGATGGCCTGACGCCTATCTTTTAAGCCGGAAAGCTCCATAGCCCTGATGCAGCGCGCATTAGTAGCTATTGATATAGTAGCGGATTGCAGCCAGCGCAGGGGGTTCCAGGGTTGCTGGGGATCGCGTGACTGCGCTGCCAGGTGCACGTTGTCCCACACCGTGAACGGCAGAAAAATATTGGTCTTCTGGTAGCTGCGACCCAGGCCCTGGCGCGAGACCTGCTCCGGGCGCCAGCCCGTGATGTCGATACCGCCCAGGGTGACCTGGCCGGAGGAGGGCGGCAAATCACCTGACAGCAGGTTGGTCAGCGTTGATTTGCCGGCACCGTTGGGGCCGATGACCGCGTGAATGCGGTCGCGCCAGAGATCAAGGGAGACTTCATTGACCGCCGCCAGTCCGCCGAAGCGTTTGGTTAACTTCTTTGCAGACAGCAGAATTTCACTCATCCTGGCTTCCCTTGCGCAAGCCGAAGCGCTCGACCAGCCCCAGCAAACCGCGCGGTGCGAACAGCACCACCAGCACAATGAAACTGCCCATCCACAGCTGCCAGTGTTTGCCCAGGTTGATGGTGCCCAGCTGCGGCAAATCCTTGAACACATGCAGCACATATTCAAACGCGAAGGCTCCGACAATGGCGCCCGCAAAGTTACCCATACCGCCCAGAATCACCATCATGATGGCGTGCGCGCTCATGTGAAAACCCATCAATTCAGGGTTGATGTAGCCGGTCTGCACGCCCCACAGGTAGCCCGCCAGGCCGGCCAGCGCGCCCGCCAGCGTGAAGGCCGCGAGCTTGTAGCCAAAGGTGCCATAACCCATGGCGCGCATGCGGTGTTCGTTGACCCGGATGCCCGCCAGCGTCCGGCCAAAGGGACTCCACAGCAGCCGCCGGAGAAAGGCATAAACCAGCAGCGTCGCGCCCAGGGTGAAGTAGTACAGCGTGGCCTTGTTGTCGAGGTCAAACAGGGTCAGCCCGAACAGCGTGGCGCTGGGTTTGAAGTTGATGTACAGGCCGTCGGAGCCGCCCAGGCCCTTGTTGTCAAAGAACAGATAAAACACCATCTGGGCAAAGGCCATGGTGACCATGATGAAGTAGATACCGTGGGTGCGCACCACAAAAAAACCGATAACCAGGGCAGCCAGACCCGAGGCCAGGACGGCCAAGGGCAAGGTCAGCCACACGGAAGCCGCCTCGTTTTGCGGCATCAGAAATGCCAGCGCATAACCGGCCAGTCCGAAGTAGGCGGCATGGCCCAGCGACACCAGACCCGTCACACCTTGCAACAGGTCCAGGCTCATGGCAAAGATCGCCAGGATCATCATCCGGGTGACCATCTGCGTGTAGTAGTCGGTACCGGCAAACGGAAAGACCGCCAGCGCCAGCAGCCCCAGGCCCAACGCAATTTGCACGCTGCGGGGCAGTGTTTCGAGATTGGCCTTGAGCGTGCTCATTGCTTGAACAGCCCTTCGGGTTTCCACAGCAGGACCGCCGCCATCAGCATGTACACCAGCATGCCCGACATGGAGGGCAACAAAACCTTGCCGAATGTGTCCACCAGACCCACCAGCAAGGCCGAAATCAGCGCGCCACGGACCGAGCCGATGCCGCCAATCACCACCACCACAAAACACATGATCAACACTTGGGAGCCCATGTTGGGATAGACGCTCGATATTGGTGCGGCGATCATGCCCGCCACGGCTGCCAGCCCTATGCCCAAGGCAAACACAATGGCATGAATCAGCTTGATGTTGATGCCCAGCGCTTCCGCCATGTCGCGGTTGAAGGCCCCGGCACGGATTTTCATGCCAAGGCGGGTTTTGGAGATCAGCAGGTACAAGCCGGTGGCCAACACAATGCACACGCCCGACATGAACAGGCGGTACACCGGGTAGGACAGGTTGTCGGTCAAGGGGATGGATGCGCTCAGGATTTCGGGGATCGGCACACTGTGAACGTCATCGCCCCACAGCATGGAGCGCAGTTCTTCAAAGATGTAGATCAGGCCAAAGGTCAACAACACCTGGTCCAGATGATCGCGCTGGTAGAAATGACGAAACAGCAACCACTCCAGCGCCAGGCCAAAGGCCACCGCCAGCAGGGCACCGCCGACGATGGCCAGAGACAGGCTGCCAAACCAGCCGCTCAGCGCGTAGGCTAAATAGGCGCCGAGCATGTAAAAACTGCCATGTGCCAGATTGACGACACCCATGATGCCGAAAATCAGCGTCAGGCCAGCCGCCAGCATGAACAGCAGCAAGCCGTACTGCACGCTGTTGAGCAGCTGGATCAAAAAGGTGGGGAAGTCCATTGCGTCCGAAAAAAAGATCAAAAAAAACGGGAGGTTTGCCTCCCGTTTGTGGATTGGATTGAGTTTAAGACATCTTGCAGCCGGCGCCGCTGTCGGCCAGGGCCTTGGCTGCAATGCCAATCACCTTGTTTTCCTTGTTTTCGACTACGCGCAGGTAGATGTCCTGCACCGGGTTGTGTGCCTTGCTCATCGTCCACTTGCCGCGTGGGCTGTCGATGGTGGCTGACTCCATGGCCTTGTACAACGCCGGTTTGGCGCTCAGATCGCCCTTGACGGCATTGGCCCCCTTTACCAGCAGCAGGCCGGTGTCGTAGCCCTGCACGGCGTAAACGTCGGGCTGCATTCTGAACGCCTTGGCATAGTCCAGCCGGAATTTCTTGTTGCGCGGCGTGTCCAGCGAGTCGCTGTAATGCATGGTGGTGATCACGCCGTCGGCGGCCGGGCCGGCTGCGTCGAGCACGCCCTCGGTGAGGAAGCCCGAGCCGTACAACGGAATCTTGCCCTTGAGGCCGGCTGCAGCATAGTCCTTCATGAACTTGGCAGCGGCCGGACCCGCGAAAAAGCAGGCCACGGCGTCGGGTTTGAGCGACGCGATTTCAGTCAACAGCGCCTGGAACTCCATGCTGGGGAAAGGCAGGCCCAGTTCCTTGACGATGCTGCCACCGGCGGCCGTGTAGCTTTCCTTGAAGCCCTCGAACGCTTCGTCACCGGCTGCGTATTTCCAGGTGATCCAGACTGCTTTCTTATGCCCCTTGTCCACCATCACCTTGCCAAGCGCGCGCGTAGGCTGCGAGTTGCTGAACGAGGTGCGGAACACATTGGGTGCGCACAGGGCACGGGTGGCAGCATGCACGCCGGCGTTGGGGATGAGGGATAGCACACCTGACTCCCGCACGACCTTCTGGATGCCCATCTGCACGCCAGAGTGAACGGTGCCGATCAGCACATCGACCTTGTCGCGCTGCACCAGCTTGCTGGCATTTTCCACGCCTTTGGATGGATCGGACTCGTCGTCAACCTTGAACCACTCAATTTCGCGGCCGCCGAGCTTGCCGCCCTGCTCGTTAATGGCCATGCGCACGCCGTTTTCAATCGCGACTCCCAGTGGGGCGTAGGCGCCGGTGTAGGGCAACATCAGACCGACGCGCACCTTGCCGGACTGCGCCCGGGCAATTTCCGGCAGCAGCAGGCCGGTGGAGGCCGCGCCAATCAGGGCTGCGCTACGGGACAGGACAAGGCGGCGTGAGGTGGAGTGAGAGGTCATGAAAAATTCCTTCAGGGATAAGACATTGAAGTGGCTTTGTTCGTAACGCGCCATCTTCTTGCTGCACTATAGTGCAAATTCATGTGAAGACCATGCGGTTTTAAGCCGGCGGAGTGCGGTGTAATCCCTGATTGAATAAACATCAATTTGAAAGTAGCAAGTGATTGACCCGCAACTCCAACTTGGCTTTGATTCCGCTGACCTCCCCCCGGCGGTCGATGTCAAGCCCAAACCACGGCCAAAGACCCGGCGCACCCCGGCGGCAAAGTCCGCCGCTTTTCCGGATGCCGAAGCGATGGCCGTGATGCTTGAGAATAATCCCGACTATCGGGTGCTGCGCCGGCTGGTTCCAGTGCGTCACTTTGACCGCGCACCGCAGGGACCGGTCGTACGCGTCTTGGTGCTTGATACCGAGACCACCGGCCTGGATCACGCCCGCGACAAGATCATCGAGTTGGCCATGTTGCGGGTCGATGTCGATACCACGACCGGTTTGCCGGTGGGTGATGTGGTGGTTTACGATGGGCTGGAAGACCCTGGCATGCCCATTTCGAAAGAGATACAGGCCATTACCGGCATTTCCAGCGCGATGGTGCTGGGTCAGCACCTGGATGAGGCGCGCATTGCCGCCATGCTGGAGGGTGCTGACCTGGTGATTGCCCACAACGCCGCCTTTGACCGGCCTTTTTGTGAGGCACGCATCCCCGCCTTTGCGCAACTCCCCTGGGGCTGCTCGTTCGCCGATATTGACTGGAAGAAGGAAGGCCACGGGTCTGCCAAGCTGGAGTACCTGGCGCTGGAGAAGGGCTGGTTTTATTACGCCCACCGCGCTGAAGTGGATTGCCACGCCCTGCTGGCCGTGTTGGCTGAACCATTGCCCAGTTCCAGTCAGAGTGGTCTGGCAAAGATCATGGCAGCCAGCAGTCAACCCAGCTATCGGCTGCAGGCAACCGGCGCACCTTTTGACGCTAAAGACCTGCTCAAAGCCAGGGCTTACCGCTGGAACGCGGAACAAAAAGTCTGGCACACCCGGCTTGCCGACGAAACTCAATTGACGGTTGAGTTTGAATGGCTTAAAGCGACCGTCTATGGCGGCCATATGGTACGTGTTCAGGTGGAAAAACTGGACGCTGGCGTGAAATACTCAAGCCGCGCAGGGGAATTGTCGAACCCGCAGATTTGACATATGGGCGGGGTAGAATTCTAGCCATGCGAAGCCGGTCTGGCTTGCGATTTTCTGTTCTCCCTGGGCTTGCTTGGGCCGTCGGCCAAGAGGGTCGCCAGGGGTGCCGGTGCGCCCAAGGATTTTGATGAAACGTGTTGATGACTTCCGCCTGAAGTTCGGAAAAAAAGAGTTCGTACCAATTATTGTCGGCGGCATGGGGGTTGATATTTCAACGGCCGAACTGGCCCTGGAAGCCGCGCGACTCGGCGGCATAGGCCATATCTCCGACGCCATGGTGCCTGACGTCTCCGACAAGCGTTTTGACACCAGCTTCGTCAAAGATAAAACCAAGTTCTACAAATACAACCTCGACAACGCCGACAAGTCCAGCATCAAGTTCGATCTGGGTGTGTTGGCGGACGCAACCCGGCGGCACGTTGACGCCACCATGCAGGCCAAGCGTGGTGAGGGCCTGGTGTTCGTCAACTGCATGGAAAAGCTGACCATGAACGCGCCGCGCGAGACCCTGCAGGTGCGGATGGCGTCGGCGCTGGATGCCGGCATTGACGGCATCACCCTGAGCGCTGGTCTGCATTTGGGCTCGTTTGGGCTGCTGGCAGACCACCCGCGGTTTCGTGATGCCAAGCTGGGCATCATCGTCTCGTCGGTGCGGGCGCTGCAACTGTTTTTGCGCAAGAACGTCAGACTGAACCGTCTGCCTGATTTCGTGATCGTGGAAGGCCCGCTGGCGGGTGGTCATCTGGGTTTTGGCATGGACTGGGCGCAATACGATCTAGCCACCATCATGGCTGAAATCTTGCAGTACCTCAAAACCGAACAACTTGATATCCCGCTGATTGCGGCAGGCGGTATCTTCACCGGCAGCGACGCCGTGTCGTTTCTGGAGCATGGCGCAGCGGCGGTGCAGGTTGCAACCCGTTTCACCGTGGCCAATGAATGCGGGTTGCCGGACAAGGTCAAGCAGGAGTATTTCAGGGCCAGCGAGGACGATATCGTCGTCAACACCATCTCGCCGACCGGCTACCCAATGCGCATGCTTAAAAACACGCCGGCCATTGGCTCGGGCATCCGACCGGGTTGCGAGTCCTACGGCTACTTGCTTGACGGCAACGGCAACTGCGCCTACATCACGGCCTATAACCGCGAAGTGGCCCTGCACCCGGACGCCAAGACGATCTCGGTCATGGACAAGACCTGCCTGTGCACCCACATGCGCAACTACAACTGCTGGACCTGCGGGCATTACACCTATCGCCTGAAGGACACGACACGCCGTCTGGCAGACGGCAGCTATCAGACTTTAAGTGCAGAGCACATCTTCAAAGACTACCAGTTCAGCGTGGACCAGAAAATCGCTTTGCCGGGTTGAATCTTTGCCGCTGCGGTCCCGTCGACATCAGGTCTGCGTTTGCCGCATGATTGTCTGTTGACTAAAGTCAACGGGTAGAAAGGCTGGGTAGATGACTATTGCGCGATGATTTTCGAACAATTACAGATGATTTTTTAACGGTATGGCTGCATTGCCAGATCCTAAGTGCGTGTCCCTCATCTGTCGCAATGCCCCTATTTTTGCCGAACACGCCTACTAACCGCGCTGTGTCTTGTACATTCTTCTTTCGCATGCTGAAGGCTCCGCGCACAACTGGTGCGCTGTTTCCCTCGTCTGCGCGCCTCGCGCGGGAACTCGCCTGTTTGACAAATGGCTCCGACCATGTCCTGGAACTTGGCGCGGGCACGGGCGCCGTGACGCAGGCACTCTCCAAAGTTGTAAAAGAAGAGAAACTACAAGTTGTCGAACTTCAAAAAAAGCTGGCTGCTTCATTAAAGAAAAGATATCCGAATTTGAAGGTCTTGCAGGCGACGGCGCACTATGCGCTCGATAATTATCGTCAATGCGGGTCGGTGGCGGTAGTCTCCAGTTTGCCTTTTCGGTCCCTGCCGCCTGCTATGAAGCACTTGACAGTTCAAAGCCTTCTGGGGTTCCTGAAATCATCACCAGGCTCCCAGCTTATTCAGTACACCTATGGCTTTGGCGTCCCGTTTATAGCGCCTGCCGGTTTCAAGTGGCAGCGGGTAAAGTGGGTGTTCGCAAATTTCCCACCCGCATGTATTTGGGTCCTCTCCAAAACAGCTGATTAGCAGTCTGTTCAAGGTTGTTTCAACCAGGGCCACGCTTTCGTCAAGTTGGTAATGCCGGATGCTGAAGGTAACGATCGTTTTGGTGTGATGCTGGCAATAGCCACGGCTATTGGAATCCGATAATGGCATGAAAAATAATTGGAGATTATGAATGAAGCAAGTTTTCGATATGGCAGCAAAGGTTGCCGGGACTATGGCAGTGCTGATGTGCAGCGGGTGCGCGGTAGTGGCGGTTGCCGATGCGGTCGTAACTGTGGCCGCAACGGTCGTCAAAACGGGTGTCAAGGCGACCGGTGCCGTAATTGACGCGGCGATTCCGGATTCGAAGTAAACAAGAAACTATTCGCGGATTCTATTTTAGAATAGAATGCGATTGAATTAAACTAGAAAGCAAGAATTACCCATGACCACACTTAAAGAACTCATTGCCCAGCGTGAAGCAATTGAAAAACAAATTGACGAAGTTCGTAAGCATGAAATTACTGATGCGATCACTAAGGTTCGTTCGTTAATTGATGAATATCAGTTAACCCAGCAAGATGTTTTTGCTGGCGCAGCAGGTGGCGCGAAAAAAGTCAAGACTACTCCGAGCAAAGTAGCACCCAAGTACCGTGACTCCGTAACAGGCAAAGAATGGAGCGGTCGTGGTCTCGCTCCTAAATGGCTAAATGGCAAAGACAAAGCTGACTACTTGATTTCCAAGTAAAGTTATTCTTAGATAAGATGTGAGCCCGCGCAATGCGGGCTTTTTAGTTTTTATTTTTCGTTTAATTCAGTGGGTGTACGGCTTAACGGGGAGATAAAAATCATATTTATCAATGAATTAGGTTAGGCCTAATTCGTCACGCTTCGCTGGGTCTTGTCAAGATTGTCACGGTAGTCTGATCTGTCGCTATTCCACGCTGCCAAAAGACAGATCCTTGGTGTATGGGGGCGGTGGTAACCCGGCAAATTTACATCCCTGGGTGATCGGTCCGCCAGGAAACAGTGCGTACAAATGTTTTCTTCCACCGCGTGCACCAAATGGCTCCTCCAGTGCTCTTAATAATCTAGGACCACTCATATCGTGGCCGTGCATACGGTAATGCTGACGCAATAGGCGTATGACTTCCATATGATCGGCGCTAAGCTGTATATCTTCTTTGGCAGCCAACTTAGTCGCTATTTCTTCAGACCATTCGGGCAGGTCGCTCATACGCAACTCAGCATCATACTGATGCGAGTCTGCAGCAACAGCTTCTTTATCAAGATTCAGCATGGTTTACCTCCTCTTTCATTTATACGACGACAAGCATTGAAAAAAATTTAACAGACAATCGATGATCGATTGTTTTAGAGAATGGAAAATTAACCCGACGTAATTATAGGAATGAATGAATTATTTTCAAGGTGAACATGCCCTGGCAACAGGCTAAGAGCAACAACAAAGCGGTGCCGCAGAGCATTGGCTCAGCTTCAATAAAAATCCTTGTGCCAACTGTTTACAAGTGTGGACTTCCCGTTTTTCAGTCCTCGACGAATGCCTCATTGCCGCCCCTGGATTTCGTATTTGTGGCACTATGCGGGCATGAGTCAAACCTTTGGTATCGAAACTCCCAGAGAGCACCCAGCCACGGCGCACCGAAAGCCGACACGCTATCTTGTTGTCATTGAATCAGGTGGGTCGATGGTGGCGCGGCTTTTTCTGGATACGCGTGAAATGGTGGCCGAGTTCGATGCCGCCGTTGAGGAGGTGACGATGATGACAAATGGTCTAGTGCCGGAGGTTGGCGCGCTCAGCTCCGAATGGGATCGCGCTCTGCAGAGCCACAATGACGCCGAACGGGCCGCAGCAATGGTCTACACGCTTGAAATCTGATTAACTGACGCCCGCTTCCGTCGGCGTGAGCGCCGATCCAATGCAGAACCCACAGTGGCCCAAACCACCCGGAAAT
>DAITMI010000017.1:0-37876 GCA_036835225.1 Rhodoferax sp.
TGCGAAACGTTCGTCGTTTGCAGTTAGTTTTTTTGAATCAGTTTTACGAGCACATCCAGCTCGACATGCACCACACCGCGTCCGAACCCACGTCGAAACCAGTGCAGCCCCTCGTTTGCTATTTTAGGCCTTTGCCAGCAATTGCAATAGCCCCCCCGGAAAATTAATAGTGGCATGTGCGCCCCACTGGGACGGATCGGCTTTTTGGCCGAGGTAGCCATAGGTAGCGGCCACCGTCCCCATGCCAGCCGCCAGTCCCGCCACGATATCGCGCTTGTCATCGCCGACATACAGACAGCGCGCCGGTTCGATGGCAAGGCGCCGGGCAGCCTCCAGCAGCGGCGCCGGGTGCGGTTTGGCATGGGCTGTGGTGTCACCGCTGACCACCGTCCGAGCCGATCCAAACAACGGCATGGCGCGCGTCAAGGGCTCGGCAAACCGGGCTGACTTATTGGTCACAACGCCCCAGGGCAGATCCAGTGCCACCAAACGGGCAATCAACTCGGGCACACCGTCAAAGGCATAGGTGTGGTCCGTCATGCACTGCTCGTAATTCGCAAAAAATTCTTCCCGCATGGCGGCAAAATCCGCGTGCTCAGGCGTCAGGCCAAACGCCACGCCCAGCATTCCACGCGCGCCAGCGCCAGCCAGAGGGCGGTAGTGCGCCGGTGGCAAGGCAGGCAGGCCCCGGTCCATGCGCATTTTATCGGCCGCCGCGCCCAGATCTGGCGCACTGTCAATCAGGGTGCCGTCCAGATCAAACAGCACCGCTTGCACATCCACAAACATGCCGGCATTACCCATCACGGGGCTACCCCCGCCGGTTTTTGGGTGGCAAAGAGATAGTTGACGCTGGTGTCAGCGCTCAACCAGTAGCGTCGGGTGAGCGGGTTGTACGCCATGCCGCGCGTATGCCGCAGATCAAGGTCGGCGGCGCGGCAGTAACGGGCCAGTTCACTGGGGCGGATCATTTTGACGTATTCATGGGTGCCACGCGGCAACAAATTGAGGATGTACTCGGCGCCCACAAGGGCAAATAAAAAGGATTTTGAGCTGCGGTTCAGGGTCGAAAAGAACACCCATCCGCCCGGTTTGACCAGTTTAGCGCAGGCCTGCACCACCGAGGCCGGGTCTGGCACGTGCTCCAGCATTTCCATACAGGTCACCACGTCAAAGCTGCCTGGCTGCTGCTCCGCTAATGCTTCGGCACTGATTTCCCGATACTGCACGTTCGGGGTTTGCGCTTCCAGGGCATGCAACTCTGCCACCCTGAGCGCCTTGGTAGCCAAATCAATACCCGTGACCTGAGCACCTGAGCGCGCCATGGCGTCCGCCAGTACGCCACCGCCACAACCGACGTCAAGAACCTGCTGCCCCTGCAACGGACAAAGACCGTTGATCCACTCCAGCCGCAAAGGATTGATTTGATGCAGCGAACGAAACTCGCCGTCCATGTCCCACCAGCGGTGGGCCAGGTCAGAAAACTTGGCCAGTTCGGCCGGATCAGCGTTCAAGGTTGAAGTCATGGAGGCGATTATCGGCAAAATACAAAGCACATAGCAGGACGGGGCTGAATCAGGTCGACAGAAACAAAAAAACCCGCCAAGGCGGGTTTTTTGCTGGAGCAGTCCTTACAGACCGCTTCCTGGCGCAGAGGCCAATTACTTGCCGGCGGCGCGGGTACCAACCACTTCGATTTCCACGCGACGATTTTTAGCGCGACCTTCTTTGGTCTTGTTGTCAGCCACTGGCTGCTTCTCGCCCTTGCCTTCGGTGTAAACGCGGTTTTTCTCGATGCCCTTGGACACTAAATACGCTTTCACAGCTTCAGAGCGGCGAATCGACAACTTCTGGTTGTAAGCATCGGAACCGATGGAGTCGGTGTGACCCACAGCAATGATGACTTCCAGGTTGATGTCCTTGACTTTACCAACCAAGTCGTCCAGCTTGGCTTTGCCTTCAGGCTTGAGCACCGACTTGTCAAAGTCAAAGAATGCATCCGCCGCGTAAGTCACTTTAGTGGCTGCAGGTGGGGGAGGTGGGGGTGTCGGCTTGGCTGCTGCCGGTGCGGGAGCCGGTGCAGGAGCAGCCGCAGGAGCGGGTGCAGCAGCAGCGACGGGGGCGGCGACGATGGCACCGTCGCAACCGACGGCTGCAGTAGCGGGTGTCCAGTTGGCATCGCGCCAGCACAGTTCATTGGTGCCATTTTTCCAGGTGATGCCGGTGCTATTGACCCAGTTATCGACCGTTTGTGCGCCAGCGGCGGTTGCGAGTGCTGCGGTAGCAATCAGCATTGCCATTTTATTCAATTTCTTCATGGTTCTCCTCTTGGGAAAAAAGCCGCAGCAGCGCTGCGTATATTTACAGGACGCTCTAAATGCCCATCACCTAAAACGTTGCTGCGATTGTGCCACAGCGAAATTCGGCCTCAAACCCGAAACAACGTCTTCGGCATGTCCGCCTACAAAAGCAGGGGGTAAATCCATCTCACCGTTGCGGGAAAGCCACAACGTCATCTTATTAGTCGCCCATTAGAATCAGGGGTTGCTTTTGACATCGCCCTAGCCACGACCGCCCCATGACCCAGTTCGCCAAAGAAACCCTGCCCATCAGTCTTGAAGAGGAAATGCGGCGTAGCTACCTCGATTACGCCATGAGCGTGATTGTCGGCCGAGCTCTGCCCGATGCGCGGGATGGCCTGAAGCCGGTCCACCGGCGCGTGCTGTTTGCCATGCATGAGCTCAACAACGACTGGAACCGCCCCTATAAGAAGTCGGCGCGTATCGTGGGCGACGTCATTGGTAAGTACCACCCGCACGGTGACCAGTCGGTTTACGACACCATCGTGCGCATGGCGCAGGATTTTTCCATGCGTCACATGCTGGTGGATGGTCAGGGTAACTTCGGCTCGGTGGACGGCGACAACGCGGCGGCCATGCGGTACACCGAAATCCGCCTATCCAAGATCGCCCACGAATTGCTGGCCGACCTGGACAAGGAGACTGTCGATTTCGGCCCCAATTACGACGGCTCCGAGAAGGAGCCGTTGGTCATGCCAACCCGGCTACCCAATCTGTTGGTTAACGGCTCGGGCGGCATTGCAGTGGGCATGGCCACCAACATCCCACCGCACAATCTGAATGAAGTGGTCGATGCCTGTCTGCACCTGTTGCGCAATCCGGAAGCCACAATTGACGAGTTGATGGAAATCATCCCGGCCCCCGACTTCCCGACCGCCGGCATTATTTATGGCATCAATGGCGTCAAAGATGGTTACCGCACCGGTCGCGGCAAAGTGGTCATGCGTGCCAAATGCCATTTTGAAGACATCGACAAGGGCCAGCGCCAATCCATCATCGTGGACGAACTGCCCTACCAGGTGAACAAGAAGACCTTACAGGAACGCATGGCCGAGCTGGTGCACGAGAAGAAAATAGAAGGCATCAGCCACATCCAGGATGAATCGGACAAGTCCGGCATGCGTCTGGTCATTGAACTCAAGCGCGGCGAAGTGCCCGAAGTGGTGCTCAACAACCTGTACAAGCAGACCCAGCTGCAGGACACCTTTGGCATGAACATGGTGGCGCTGATCAACGGTCAACCCAAGCTGTGCAACCTCAAAGACCTGATTGAAGTGTTTTTGCAGCACCGCCGCGAAGTTGTGACCCGGCGCACGGTGTTCAATCTGCGCAAGGCCCGTGAGCGCGGCCATGTGCTGGAAGGCCTGGCGGTGGCACTGGCCAATATCGACGAATTCATCGCAATCATTCGCAACGCCCCCACGCCGCCCGTGGCCAAGGTCGAATTGATGACCAAACCCTGGGACAGCAAACTGGTGCGCGAAATGCTCACGCGGACCCGGGCCGACGGTGGCTTGGTGAATGCTGACGACTACCGCCCCGACGGCCTGGAGAAGATGTACGGCATGGGCAGCGACGGGCTGTACCGCCTCTCCGACACGCAGGCCCAGGAAATCCTGCAAATGCGTCTGCAGCGCCTGACCGGGCTGGAGCAGGACAAGATTGTGGCGGAATACAAAGAGGTAATGGCCGAGATCGACGACCTGCTCGACATTTTGGCCACCCCCGAGCGCGTCTCCACCATCATTACCGAAGAACTGACCGCCATCAAGACGGAGTTCGGCCAAACCAAGCTGGGCGCGCGCCGCAGCCTGGTGGAGCACAGTTCATTTGACCTCAGCACCGAAGACCTGATCACGCCCACCGATATGGTGGTCACGCTCTCGCACAGCGGCTATATCAAGAGCCAGCCGCTGAATGAATACCGGGCGCAAAAACGGGGTGGCCGTGGCAAACAGGCCACCGCCACCAAAGAAGATGACTGGGTGGACCAGCTCTTCATTGCCAACACCCACGATTACATTCTGTGTTTCAGCAACCGGGGTCGCCTGTACTGGCTCAAGGTCTGGGAAGTGCCGCAGGGTTCGCGCGGTTCGCGTGGGCGTCCGATTGTCAATATGTTTCCACTCGCCGAGGGCGAAAAAATCACGGTGGTGCTGCCGCTCACCGGCGAGAAACGCACCTTCCCGGCCGATCAGTATGTGTTCATGGGCACAAGCATGGGCACGGTCAAGAAGACCGCGTTGAATGAATTCAGCAACCCGCGCAAGGCCGGCATCATTGCTGTCGACCTGGACGAAGGTGATTTCCTGATTGGCGCCTCGCTCACCGACGGCAAGCATGACGTCATGCTGTTCAGCGACGGTGGCAAAGCCGTGCGCTTTGACGAAAACGATGTGCGCCCCATGGGTCGCCAGGCACGCGGCGTGCGCGGCATGATGCTGGAAGACGGCCAGAGCGTGATCGCCATGCTGGTGGCTGAGGACGAATTGCAAAGTGTGTTGACTGCCACCCAAAATGGCTACGGCAAACGCACCAGCATCACCGAGTACACCCGGCACGGCCGCGGTACCAAGGGCATGATTGCCATTACCCAGTCCGAGCGCAATGGCAAAGTGGTGGCGGCGACACTGGTGCATGCCGACGACGAGATCATGCTGATCACCGACAAGGGCGTTTTGGTCCGTACCCGTGTCAGCGAGATTCGCGAGCTCGGCCGTGCCACGCAAGGGGTCACCCTGATCGGCCTGGACGAAGGCTCTCAGTTGAGTGGTCTGCAACGCATTGTCGAGAATGACGCAAATCCGGTAGCCGATGACATCACGGATGGCGGCGAGGAAGACGCCGGCACCGCAAGCTGATTGCTACGTTTTTATAGCTATCATTTGCAACACAATGCCGAAATCCCTCCTCGAATTACGGACCGAAATTGATGCCCTGGATCTGGAACTGCTGGCGCTGCTGAACCAGCGCGCAACGCTCGCCCATGAAGTGGGCGAGATCAAGCGCGTGGACGGCTCCCCGGTCTTTCGCCCTGACCGCGAGGCCCAGGTCATCAGTAGCCTGCAGGCCAGCAATCCCGGTCCGCTTAAAAACAGCAGCGTGGCCGTCATCTGGCGCGAAATCATGTCGGCCTGTCGCGCCCTGGAAGCTGCGCAGCGGGTTGCCTATCTGGGTCCCGCCGGCACCTTCAGCGAACAAGCGGCGCTGCACTACTTTGGCTCCAGCATTGAGCATGTGCCGTGCGTCAGCATCGATGAAGTGTTCCGGGCCACGGCGGCGGGCAGTGCCGAGTTTGGTGTGGTGCCGATTGAAAATTCAACAGAAGGTGTAATCTCCCGCTCGCTCGATCTTCTGCTGAATTCACCCCTGCACATCATCGGTGAAACCAGCTTTTTGGTACGCCACAACCTGCTCCGCTTACGCCCGTCGCTCGTCGGCATTGACGTGGTTTATGCCCATCCGCAGGCCCTCGCCCAGTGTCAGGACTGGCTCACCACCCACTTGCCCCATGCGGAACGGCGGGCGGCCTCCAGCAATGCCGAAGGCGCCCGCCTGGCTGCCACCAACCCAGCCTGGGCCGCCATTGCCAGTGAACGCGCCAGCAGCGAGTTTGGTCTGCACGTGGCCTCGCACGCCATCCAGGACGACGCTTTCAACCGCACGCGGTTTGCCGTGGTCTGTCTGCCGCAAACCCTGCCCGCGCCGCAAGCCACCGGCAACGACTGCGTGAGCCTGATCGTCTCGGTGCCCAACAAACCCGGCGCCGTGCATGACCTGCTGATGCCACTCAAGACGCACGGCGTGTCCATGACCCGGTTTGAGTCGCGCCCGGCGCGCTCGGGGCAGTGGGAATACTATTTTTACCTCGACATCCAGGGGCATCCCTCGCAGCCACATGTCGCGCTAGCGCTCAAAGAACTGCAGGGGCTTTGCGCCTTCTATAAAGTGCTGGGCACCTATCCGGTGGGCGAATGATGTTTGAACAACTGGGCATCATTGGTTGCGGCCTGATGGGCGGCTCGTTCGCCCTTGCGCTCAAGCGCGCCGGACTGGTCAAACGGGTGGTCGGCTACAGCAAGTCGCCATCCACCACCGAACGGGCTCGTCAGATGGGTGTCATTGATCTGGAGGCCCCTTCGGCCTTGCTGGCAGTGTCGGGTGCCGACATTGTCCTGATCGCGGTACCCGTGGCGGCCTCTGAGGCCACCTTCAAGGCGATCAAACACCTGGTGACGCCGCAGATGCTGGTGATGGACGTCGGCTCGACCAAGCGCGACGTGGTGGATGCCGCTCGCCGGGCCCTGCGTGAGCAAATCGGATCGTTCGTACCGGCCCACCCCATCGCCGGCAAGGAAGTCTCGGGGGTGGAACATGCGGATGCCGACCTGTACAAGGACAAGCAGGTGATTCTCACACCCATTGAGCGCACCCTGACAGTCCAGCTGCAAAAGGCCATCGATGTCTGGACGGCGCTGGGCTGCCGCGTCGTCCAGATGTCGCCCGAGTCGCATGACGCGGCGTTTGCCGCCGTCAGTCACCTGCCGCACCTGATCTCATTTGCCCTCATGAATGCGATCACGGGCCAGCCCCAGGGCAAAGACTATTTGTCCCTGGCCGGCCCCGGCTTTCGTGATTTCACCCGCATTGCCGCCAGTGACCCCAAAGTGTGGCGCGACATCCTGCTCTCCAACCGCGAAGAGTTGCTGGCCCAATCCAAAATCTTCCAGCGCAACCTGCAGGCGCTGGAACTCATGATCTCCAGTGGCAACAGCGAAGCCCTGGAAGGCTTGATTGAGCAGGCCAGTCAAACCCGTGCCCACTGGAGCATGGCAAAACACCAAAAATAATGTTTTCCACCGCATTTCTCGATATCCCGCCCCTGACCGGTGCTGGTGGCAGCATCGTTCTGCCGGGCTCCAAAAGCATTTCCAACCGCGTGCTGCTGTTGTCGGCCCTGAGCCACGGCACCACCACCCTGCATGACCTGCTGGACTCCGACGACACGCGCGTCATGCTGGATGCTTTGCAGACCCTGGGCTGTGGCGTGCGGCGCAGTGGCAGCAGCGTCGAAATCGACGGTCTGGGTGGCCAGCCTGGCAACAGAAAAGCCGATCTGTTCATGGGCAATGCCGGCACCGCCATCCGCCCACTCACCGCCGCCTTGGCCGTCGTGGGGGGCGACTATGCGCTACGCGGCGTGCCGCGCATGCACGAACGTCCGATTGGCGATCTGGTCGATGCGCTGCGCCAGCTCGGCTGCCACATCGATTACCTGGGGCAGGAAGGTTTTCCGCCCCTGCGCATTGGCGCACCCACCTTGGCACTGGACGCGCCGATCCGGGTGCGGGGCGATGTGTCAAGCCAGTTCCTCACCGCGCTCCTGATGGCGCTGCCCCTGGTGGCCCGGCAGGACATCGTCATTGAGGTGGTAGGTGAACTGATCTCCCGCCCCTACATTGAAATCACCTTGAACCTGCTGGCGCGCTTTGGCATTCAGGTGATCCGCGACGGCTGGCAACGCTTCACCATTCCGGCGGGCAGCCAATTCAAGTCACCCGGCATACTGCATGTCGAAGCGGATGCCTCATCCGCTAGCTATTTTATAGCACTTGGCGCAATAACGACGGGGGCTAGAGGCCTAAATGGCATAAGAATTGAGGGCGTCGGCGCGAATTCCATTCAAGGTGACATCCGCTTCATCGAAGCCGCGCAACTGATGGGCGCACAGGTAGTGAGCGGCCCCAACTGGCTGGAGGTGTCCCGCGGCAGCTGGCCGCTCCAAGCCATCGACCTGGACTGCAACCACATCCCCGATGCGGCCATGACGCTGGCGGTGATGGCCTTGTACGCCCAGGGCAGCACCACGCTGCGCAACATTGCCAGCTGGCGCGTCAAGGAAACTGACCGCCTGGCCGCCATGGCCTGCGAGTTGCGCAAGCTCGGCGCCACGGTGGAGGAAGGCGCGGATTACATCGGCATCACACCGCCCGCCACCCCGGCCGACTGGAAGGCCGCCAGCATCCACACCTACGACGATCACCGCGTGGCCATGTGTTTTTCGCTGGCCGCCTTCAATCCGACCGGGCTGCCGGTGCGCATCGAAGACCCGAAGTGCGTCGCCAAGACCTTTCCCGACTATTTTGAAGCGCTGTTTTCGCTGGTGCAGACGCCGCCCCAAGCCATTCCCGTCATTTGCATCGATGGTCCGACCGCGTCGGGCAAGGGCACGCTGGCCGCAACCTTGGCGAAACAGCTGGGCTACCATTTCCTGGATTCCGGCGCGCTCTACCGCATCACGGCGCTGGCCGCCTTGCAGGCCGGGCTGGTACTGGATGCCGCGCAAGAGACGGCGATCGCGGCCATGATTCAAGGTCTGACCATCCGCTTTACGGGCGACCGCGTACTGCTCAACGGCACCGATGTAACCGATGCCATCCGCAGCGAACAGGCCGGCATGAACGCCTCCAGCGTCTCGGCCTTGCCCAAGGTACGCCTGGCACTGGTTGATCTGCAGCATGGTTTTCGCCAGTTGCCCGGACTGGTGGCCGATGGCCGCGACATGGGAACCGTCATCTTCCCCGAGGCGCCCCTCAAGGTATTTTTGACCGCCAGCGCTGAGCGGCGCGCGGAACGGCGCTATAAACAATTGATTTCAAAGGGGATTTCAACTACACTCCCAGCTCTTCGTGCCGATCTGGAAGCACGCGATGCGCAGGATTCATCCCGTAGCGTCGCCCCTCTCAGACCAGCGGAAGATGCCCGGTTACTGGACAATTCGGATCTCACGGTTGAAAAATCAGTCAGTCTGGTGTTGGACTGGTGGCAGGAAAAACAGCCTTTCAGAACCATCTGAAAGATTGCAAAGCAAAGTCTTCAGGATTTTGCGTCGGTCCACATAAGCCTTCTCGCGCTGCTAAAGCGCCCTACTTGTGTGGTTCAACAAACTAACCCGCGGATAAAACCGCAAATTAACCTGCGGTAAATGCCGCATCAAAAAATGTCAGAATCTTTTGCCGCCCTATTTGAAGAGTCCTTGACACGCACCGAAATGCGTCCAGGCGAAGTCATCACTGCTGAAGTGGTGCGTATCGAGCACAGCTTTGTCGTGGTCAACGCTGGCCTCAAGTCCGAAGCCTACGTGCCGCTCGAAGAATTCAAGAACGACAAGGGCGAACTCGAAGTCCAGGTTGGCGACTTCGTGTCGGTGGCCATTGGTTCGATTGAGAACGGCTACGGCGACACCATTCTGTCGCGCGACACCGCCAAGCGTCTGGCTTCGTGGATGAGCCTGGAAAAAGCCCTGGAAACCGGCGAGTTCGTCACCGGCACCACCAGCGGCAAAGTCAAGGGTGGCCTGACCGTGCTGGTCAACGGCATCCGCGCCTTCCTGCCCGGCTCGCTGGTTGACACCCGCCCCACCAAAGACTTGTCGCCGTACGAGAACAAGACCCTGGAATTCAAGGTCATCAAGCTCGATCGCAAGCGCAACAACGTCGTGCTGTCACGCCGCGCTGTGGTCGAAGCCAGCATGGGCGAAGAACGCGCCAAGCTGATGGAAACCCTGAAAGAAGGCTCTGCCGTCAAGGGCATCGTCAAGAACATCACCGAATACGGTGCCTTCGTTGACCTGGGCGGCATCGACGGTCTGCTGCACATCACCGACATGGCATGGCGCCGCGTGCGTCACCCGAGCGAAGTGGTGACGGCTGGCCAGGAAATCGTGGCCAAGATCCTGAAGTTCGACACCGAGAAAAACCGCGTGTCCCTGGGTCTGAAGCAGATGGGCGACGACCCATGGATGGGCGTGAACCGCCGCTACCCGCAAAGCACCCGCCTGTTCGGCAAGATCACCAACATCGCCGACTACGGCGCGTTTGTGGAACTCGAGCCGGGTATCGAAGGCCTGGTCCACGTATCCGAAATGGACTGGACCAACAAGAACGTGGCCCCGAGCAAGCTCGTCAACCTCGGCGACGAAGTTGAAGTCATGGTTCTGGAAATCGACGAAGACAAGCGCCGTATCAGCCTGGGCATGAAGCAGTGCAAGGCCAACCCATGGCAAGAGTTTGCACAAAACACCAAGCGCGGCGACCGCGTCAAGGGCCCGATCAAATCGATCACCGACTTCGGCGTGTTCGTCGGATTGGCTGCTGGTATCGACGGCCTGGTGCACCTGTCCGACCTGTCTTGGAACGAGCCTGGCGAAACCGCCGTGCGCGAATACAAAAAGGGCCAGGAAGTCGAAGCCTTGGTGTTGGCTGTGGACGTGGACCGCGAACGCATCTCGCTGGGTATCAAGCAGTTGGATTCCGATCCGTTCACCACCTTTGCCACGATCAATGACAAGGGTCAAATCGTGACCGGCAAGGTCAAGACCGTGGATGCCAAGGGCGCTGAGATTGATCTGGGCGATGACATCATCGGTTACCTGCGCGCCTCTGAGATCTCCCGCGACCGCGTGGAAGATGCCCGCAACGTGCTAAAAGAAGGTGACGAAGTCACCGCTGTGGTGGTCAATGTGGATCGCAAGACCCGCAACATCCAGTTGTCGATCAAGGCCAAAGATGCGGCTGACCAGAACGAAGCCATGTCCACTTTGAGCCAGCAATCAGCGCGTGAAAACGCTGGCACCACCAGCCTGGGCGCTTTGCTGCGCGCCAAGCTGGACAGCAACGAGAAGTAAGAAGAGAGTTGTCATGCCGGATCAAGTTCGGCATGACAACTTCCAATAATGACGCGTTCCGACCTTGTCGAAGAACTGGCTGCCAAGTTTAGTCAACTCACCCATCGCGATGCTGAATTTGCCGTCAAGGCCATTCTTGACGAGATGAATGACGCACTGGTGCGTGGGCACCGAATCGAGATTAGGGGTTTTGGCAGTTTCTCCATTAACCACCGCCCGCCCCGCATGGGACGTAATCCGCGCAGTGGCGAGAGTGTGGCCATTCCCGAGAAACGGGTACCCCATTTCAAACCTGGCAAGGCCCTGCGTGAAGCGGTGGATCAACGCACCGCTGAATTGGAAGCCAAGACCAAAGTCTGACGCAAAGCGACCAGTGTGGGGGCAATGCGCCGCCGCGCCGGGCCGCCCCAAACAAGGTAGACCCCCTCGGGGGGCAGCGCAGTACGCAAAGCGACAAGCGTGGGGGCAACACTCCACGACGTTAGAATCGACCCGTCACTGGGGAGATCAATGAAACACTTCATGTGGCTGCTTAAGTGGGTACTTAAGGCAGCCATTTTTTTTACCCTGTTTGCCTTCGCGCTGAACAATCAGCAGGACACCACTGTGCATTTTTTCTTTGGCACCCAGTGGCGTGCGCCGCAGGTGTTGGTCGTGCTGACCGCTTTCGCGGCCGGGGTGGCCGCAGGCGTCCTGGGCATGGTGCCGCGCTGGTGGAAGCATCGTCGCGCCGCCGCTCGGGCAACCCTGCCGGCCTCGGACAAAGCAGAGGCGGCCAAATCGCAAGCCAGCCCACAGCCTGCCCCGCATGGACTTTGATCTGAGCTGGATACTGCTGGGTCTGCCGCTGGCATTTGTGCTGGGCTGGGTTGCCTCGCGCCTTGATCTGCGCCAACTGCGCATTGAAAACCGTCAGGCCCCAAAAGCCTATTTCAAAGGCTTGAACTTTTTGCTCAATGAGCAGCAGGACCAGGCAATTGACGCTTTTATTGAAGCGGTACAGAACGACCCGGACACGTCGGAGTTGCACTTCGCACTGGGCAACCTGTTTCGCCGCCGCGGCGAGTACGAGCGGGCGGTACGTGTCCATGAACACCTGCTGTCGCGTGGCGACTTGAAGCTTGCTGACCGTCAGCGCGCGCAGCATGCACTGGCGCTGGACTATCTGAAAGCGGGCCTGCTCGACCGTGCCGAAGCTGCTTTGCTCAAACTGGAAGGGACGCCCTTCGAGGCGCAGGCGCAGTTGGCACTGTTGGCGAACTATGAGCGCAGCCGTGACTGGCCCCATGCCGCACAAATCGCCCAAAAACTGGAGCGCTCCAACCAGGGTAGCTTCAATGGCCGGCTGGCGCACTACCTGTGTGAGCAGGCGGCTGCGTGCATCGCCAATCAAGCGCCCGAACAGGCCCAGTCTTTGCTGCAAGAAGCGATTGACATGATGCCCACGGCGCCAAGGCCCCGCATTGATCTCGCCAGATTATTGGCCAGCCAGGGTAATCCAGCGGACGCTTACAGCACACTGGTGAAATGTCTTGAGTCTTCGCCGGCTGCCATTCCCTTGATGGCCGGACCTCTGGCCGAGTTTGCTGCTGCCGTCGGTCACTCCCTCGAAGCACTGGAACGGCTCAAGACCAATTACGAACTATCCCCTTCCCTGGATGTTCTGGATGCCATCGTGACGCTCGAAGCCACCGTGACAGGCCCCGCGCCCACGGCGCGCGACTGGTACGTGCGGCATCTGGAGCGCGAGCCGTCGCTGGTCGCCGCGGCCAAATGGATTGCGGGCGAAAAACTTGAACACGAACAATTTCACCCGCAAGTACAACGAGCGCTGGACCATGCCATCAAACCGTTGTTGCGCTACCGCTGTGCCGCGTGCGGCTTTGAGGCACGGCAACACTTCTGGCAATGCCCCGGCTGCCAGACGTGGGACAGTTACCCACCCCGACGAGTGGAAGAGCTATGACCGACAACAAGTTGAATTCATGACCATTTCCAGAGAAAAATTATTTAAGGCACGCGTGCTGGTGGTCGGTGACGTGATGCTGGACCGCTACTGGTATGGTGCCGTGGACCGCATCTCGCCGGAAGCGCCGGTGCCCATTGTGCGCATCACGCGCGAAGAAGAGCGCAACGGTGGCGCTGCCAACGTGGCCTACAACGTGGTGACATTGGGCGCGCAGTCGTCACTGCTGACCGTGGTGGGCGAGGACGAAGCCAGCCATAAGCTGGAGGCCTTGGTCGCCGGCACCGGCATCCGCACCCACTTTGGCCGCGATGCCGATCTGAAGACCACCGTCAAACTGCGGGTGATTGGTCGGCAACAACAATTGTTGCGTCTCGACTTCGAAAACACGCCCAAGACGGAAGTGCTGGCCTCGCAAAGCGCCGCCTTTGCCAGCCTGCTGCCGGAGCACGATGCCGTCCTGTTTTCAGACTACGGCAAGGGCGGCCTGGCCCACGTCAGCGACATGATTGCGCGCGCCCGCGCGGCAGGCAAGCCGATCCTGATCGACCCCAAGGGCAGCGACTATTCACGCTACAAGGATGCCAGCGTCATCACCCCCAACCGCTTCGAGTTGCAGCAGGTCATTGGCCCCTGGCTGGACGAGTCCGAGCTGCAAACAAAATGCCAAAACCTGCGCGAACAACTCGGGCTGGACGCAGTTCTGCTGACTCGCAGCGAAGAAGGCATGACACTGTTTGATGCCCAGGGACAGCTGCACGTCAGCGCCCAGGCCCGCGAAGTATTTGACGTGACCGGAGCCGGCGATACCGTCATCGCCACCATGGCAGCGCTCGTGGCGGCTGGGATGAGCATGCGAGAAGCGCTGCCCCTGGCGAACCGGGCCGGTGGGCTGGTGGTGGGTAAATTTGGCACGGCCACGGTTTCTTATGAGGAGTTGTTTGCATGACCCGAATCGTCGTTACCGGCGCCGCCGGCTTTATTGGCAGCAACATCGTCAAAGGGCTGAATGCGCGCGGCATTGATGACATCATCGCCGTGGATGACCTGACGCAAGGCGACAAGTTTCGCAACCTCGCTGATCTGAAAATCTCGGACTACGTGGATGCGGGCGCGTTCTATGAGCTGTTCGCCCATGGCTCCTTCGGCCAGATTGAGGCCGTCTTCCATGAAGGTGCCTGCAGCGACACCATGGAAGCCAATGGCAAGTACATGATGGAGAACAACTACGCCACCTCGGTCGGCTTGTTCCAGGCTTGCCAGAAGCGCGGGGCGCGGCTGTTGTACGCGTCCAGTGCCGCGACCTACGGCGGCGCCGACACGTTCCGGGAAGAGCCCGCCTTCGAGCGGCCTCTCAACGTCTATGGCTACTCCAAGCTGTTGTTTGACCAGCGCATGCGACGCGAATGTGGCATCGACTTTCAGCGCTCGCTGGCCGGTAAAACCGGCCAGGTGGTGGGCTTTCGCTACTTCAATGTGTATGGGCCGCGTGAACAGCACAAAGGTCGCATGGCCAGTGTCGCCTTTCATCAGTTCAACCAGTTTTCAGCCGAAGGCAAGGTCAAACTCTTTGCTGACTACGGCGGCTATGCGCCGGGTGCGCAAATGCGCGATTTCATTTTTATTGACGACGTGGTGGCAGTCAACCTCTGGTTCTTTGACCACCCGGGCCAGTCCGGCATTTTCAATCTGGGTAGCGGCAGGGCACAGCCTTTCAACGATGTCGCCAGCTCAGTCGTGAACGCGATGCGGGGCATCAGGGGTGAGGCCGCGCTGCCGCTGGAGGCCATCACCGCGGCAGGCCTGATTGAGTACGTGCCCTTTCCGGATGCCCTGCGTGGCAAATACCAGTGCTATACCCAGGCCGATTTGACCGCCTTGCGGGCCGCAGGCTGCGACCATCCATTCGCTGACGTGCAGAGTGGCGTCTCGAAATACGTTCACTGGCTAGCCAGCCAGGCCTGAGGGCAGCTCATTTGTCAGGGTATTCCCGCAATTTCACTCACGGCACGTCAACGCGTTGAGCATTGATCTCGTTGTGTTGCAGGCCTTGTCAAAGACTTGAGCCCGTGTTTTTGTGTTTGCATTTTTTAACCTTCAGGAGTTGACTCATGTTGAAGAAAATTCTGGCCCTTGTGGCCATGTTGTACGCGGCGGCCTGCTTTGCCGCGGTGGATGTGAACAAGGCGGGTGCTGCCGAACTGGACAGCATCAAAGGCATTGGCCCCGCCATGTCCACCAAAATTCTTGACGAGCGCAAGAAAGGCAGCTTCAACGATTGGAACGATTTCATCGAACGCGTCAAGGGTGTGGGTGAAGGCAATGCAGCCAAGTTTTCCACCGAAGGTCTGACCGTGAACGGCGCTGCCTACAAGGGCGCAACCGCTGCGCCGGCGGCCAAGAAGGATGAAAAGGCCGCTACCAAGGCTGAAGAGAAGCAGAAAAAAGCTGACGAAGCCAAGGCAAAGAAAGAAGCTGCCAAGACGGCCAAGGACACGAAGCCCGCCGCCAAAGACGCCAAAGCTGAAGCGACCAAACCTGCCGCCAGCGCTGCCAAGAAGTAATTCAAGGCTGGCCATAAAAAGACCCGCTTCGGCGGGTTTTTTTATGGCCAGCCTTACTGCAGACTCATCAGCCCGGTTGACTTGCACTCGTACATGGCGTGATCGGCAACAGACAGCAAGACATTCATATCGGCACCATGATTCGGGTACAAAGTCAGACCGACACTGGCGCCGATGCTCACCACCTCACCAGTGTCGAGTGTGATCGGATCGGCAAGCGTCGCCATCAGCTTCTGGCCGATGTGCGCGAGCTCTTGCACATTGTCGATGGCTTCAATAATCAGGACAAACTCATCCCCACCCACCCGGGCCACCGTATCGCTAGCTCGTACCGCACCGACCATGCGCCTGGCCATGCTGACCAGAACGGCGTCTCCAGCCGCGTGGCCGTAGCGGTCGTTGATGCTCTTGAAATCGTTCAAATCAATCATCAAAAGCGCAAAGGACTGGCCGCTGCGCTTGGCCCGTTCCACCGCAAAACGGAAGCGATCCGCCAGCAAAAGGCGGTTGGCCAGACCCGTCAGGCCATCGTGATGGGCCTGCGCCTCCAGCAACTGCTCTCTGGTGCGAAGGTCTGCAATATCGCGCTGCAGCTCTTGCACGCGCCTCGCCACCCGTTGCTCGACGCGGAGATCCTGGTTTCGCAGCAGGTCGGCTATCTGCCGCCGCGTCGTCCTCGCCCGGGCCAACGCCCGGTATCGCTGTGCCCGCACATGCTGCAAACGGCGACTCAAAATGAAAAAAATTGCGACCAACGCGATCACACCAACCATGAGCAGCACCGTCAGGGGGGCTCGGCCAGTTGGATCCAGACGAACGCGCCGAGGCCCAGCGCAACGCCGAACCCCAGCCAGTGCCGCTGAGGGTGATTCACATATCTTGGGTATGCCCCAAGCGCCGGCATGGCCTTCTCCAGAGTTCAGAAAATTGATGACTTAAGATTCCCCTGCGCACGCTCGCGGAGCTGGGCGCAGATAGGCTGCGTCGATAGTTTGACAATCGATTCTCTCAGCGTCTATCCCACAAATGGGGGAGATGCCTTGGCCGCCAGTACACGCGCAGCCCATCGGAGCGGCTCATCTGCCGAATCCACCGCCGCCCGGCGTCGAAATTTCAAACACGTCACCGGCCTGCATTTCTACCTGGCCGATGTGCTCCAGTTCCTCGATCCGTCCATCGGCCCGCAGCACACGGTTGACGCCCACTTGACCGGCCTGCCCGCCCGCCATGCCAAAGGCGCCATACTTGCGGCCGTTGGACAGGATGCTGGCGGTCATCGGCTCCAGGAACTTCACGCGCCGCACGCCGCCGTTGCCACCCTGCCATTGCCCTGCCCCGCCGGAATCCTTGCGAATTTCATAGCTTTCCAGCCGCACCGGAAAACGGAACTCGAAGACCTCCGGGTCGGTCAGGCGTGAATTGGTCATATGGGTTTGCACCACGTCGGTGCCGTTGAAGCCACCAACGACGGCACCGGCGGCGTTCGTGATAACTCCGGCACCCGAACCACCGGAAATCGTCTCGTAGTACTGGTAGCGCGCATTGCCAAAGGTGAAGTTGTTCATGGTGCACTGGCTGGCCGCCATCACACCCAACGCGCCATACAGGGCATTGGTGATGCAGCTTGACGTTTCCACGTTGCCGGCCACCACCGAGGCTGGCGGATTCGGGTTGAGCATGGAGCCCGGCGGAATGATGACCTGCAGCGGTTTGAGACAGCCGGCGTTGAGCGGAATGTCGTCGTCCACCAGGGTACGAAACACATACAACACGGCTGCCATGCACACCGCGGTCGGTGCATTGAAGTTGTTGCGCTGCTGCGCCGAGGTGCCGGTGAAGTCGATCACCGCGCTGCGCTGCACCGCATTGACGCGAATCGCCACCTGGATCTGCGCCCCATTGTCCAGCGGCAGGGTGAAGGCGCCATCCTTCAGGCGCGTGATCACGCGGCGCACCGATTCCTCGGCGTTGTCCTGGACATGGCGCATATACGCCTGCACCACATCCAGGCCAAAGTGTTCCACCATCTTGCGCAACTCCTGCACACCTTTTTCATTGGCGGCGATCTGCGCTTTCAGATCGGCCATGTTCTGCTGCGGGTTGCGGCTCGGGTATTCACCGCTCTGGAGCAGCGCCACCATCTCGCCTTCGCGCAGCACACCACGCTCCACCAGCTTGAAGTTGTTAATCTGCACGCCTTCTTCTTCGATGCGGGTGGAGAACGGCGGCATCGAGCCCGGCGTGATGCCACCGACATCGGCGTGGTGGCCGCGGGAACCGACGTAAAACGTCGGCCGGTCATGCAGATACACCGGCGTGATGACCGTGATGTCGGGCAAATGGGTGCCGCCATGGTAGGGGTCGTTCAGCACATAGACGTCGCCCGGCTGCATGGTGGCGGCGTTTTCACGCACCACCGTCTTGATGCTCTCGCCCATCGAGCCCAAGTGCACCGGCATGTGCGGTGCGTTGGCAATCAGGTTGCCGGCAGCGTCAAACAAGGCACAGCTGAAGTCGAGCCGTTCCTTGATGTTGACCGAGTAAGCGGTGTTTTGCAGCTGCAGCCCCATCTGCTCGGCAATGTTCATGAACAGGTTGTTAAACACCTCCAGCAGCACCGGATCCACCGTGGTACCTGCTGCGAATTTGATAGCGCGTTGCGTCCGTCTGACGAGGGCCAGATGGTTAAACTCTGTCAAAGTGGCTTCCCAGCCAGGCTCCACGACCGTGGTGGCATTTTTCTCGGCGATGATGGCCGGGCCGGGAATGATGTCGCCCGGTTGCAGGGCTTCGCGCACCACCAGTGCCGCCTCCACCCATTGGCCGCCCGAGTACATGCGCACGGTTTCCCGCACCGCGCCGCTCAGCTGCAGGTCACGCGGCGCATGCAGGCGGTGGCGCGGCTCGGTCGGCGCATCGCCCGCCACCACCGCCTCCACCGACACGGCCTCGACGATCAGGCCCTTGCCCTGCATCAAAAAGGCAAAGCGCTGGCGATAAGCCACCTCGAAACCCGCTTCGATGTGCGCCACGACATGCGCCGGCGTGGCGTCGCCATGCTGCGGGTACCTCACCAGCAGCGCCGCATCGCTGCCCTCGTAGCGCACATGCACGCGCCGGTGCGTGGTGACGGCACCCACGCTGAGCTGCTGGCGTGTCAACTCATCCTCTGCCACCCGGGCCAGCGCATCCAGTTGGGCGGCGATTCGGGACACAGCATCTGCCGTGAGCTTGACCTCCACCGCCTGTTCCCGAATCACGGTCTGGTCGGCCAGCCCCATGCCGTAGGCGCTGAGCACCCCGGCCAGTGGGTGCACCAACACGCGCGTCATGCCCAGGGCATCAGCGACCAGACAGGCGTGCTGCCCGCCGGCGCCGCCAAAGCACTGCAGGGTGTAGCGGGTGACGTCATAGCCCCGCGCCACGGAAATTTTCTTGATGGCGTTGGCCATCTGTTGCACGGCAATCTCGATGAAACCCTCCGCCACCTCCTCGGCCGGGCGACCGGTCTGATGCGCCAGCTCATTGAACTTGGCCTGCACCACGTCCAGGTCCAAGGCGTCATCGGCGCCGGGACCAAACACCTTGGGAAAATAACGCGGCTGAATCTTGCCCAGCATCACATTCGCATCGGTCACTGCCAATGGGCCGCCACGGCGGTAACTGGCCGGCCCGGGGTTGGCCCCCGCGCTCTGCGGTCCAACCCGAAAACGCGAGCCATCAAACGCCAGCAACGAACCGCCGCCGGCCGCCACTGTATGGATGCTCATCATCGGTGCCCGCATGCGCACGCCGGCCACCTGGGTTTCGAACTCGCGCTCGAACTCACCAGCGTAGTGCGATACATCGGTGGACGTGCCGCCCATGTCAAAGCCAATGACCTTCCCGATGCCGGCCATCGCCGCCGTGCGCGCCATGCCCACAATACCGCCGGCCGGACCGCTCAAAATGGCGTCCTTGCCCTGAAAGGTGTGGGCATCGGTCAAACCGCCGCTTGATTGCATGAAGAACAGCTGCACGCCCGGCATCTCACCCGCCACCTGCGCCACGTAACGCCGCAAAATGGGCGACAGATACGCATCCACCACCGTGGTGTCACCGCGGCTGACGAACTTCATCATCGGGCTGGTTTCATGCGAAGTGCTGATCTGCGCAAAGCCCACTTCCGCTGCGATGCGTTTAGCCGCCAGTTCATGCGCGGTGTAACGGTAGCCGTGCATAAATACAATGGAAACACAGCGTATCCCACGTCGGTATTGGGTAAGAAGCTCCTCTTTTAATAGCATCTCATCGAGCGGAAGAATGACCTCGCCATGTGCACCGACGCGCTCCTGTGCTTCCACCACCGCGCTGTACAAGAGTTCGGGCAACTGGATGTGGCGGTCAAAAATACGCGGCCGGTTCTGGTAGGCAATGCGCAAGGCATCTCTGAAGCCGCGCGTGGTGACCAGCAGGGTGGGCTCGCCCTTGCGCTCCAGCAGGGCATTGGTGGCCACGGTGGTGCCCATCTTGACGCAGGCCACCTGCGCCGGCGTCACCGGCGCGCCCGCTTTGAGCCCGAGCAGGTGCCGGATGCCGGCCACCGCCGCGTCCTTGTAGTGCTCGGGGTTTTCGCTCAGCAGCTTGTGCGTCACCAGCGTGAACGTGCCGTCCACATTGGGGCGCCGCCCGACCACATCGGTAAAGGTGCCGCCCCGGTCGATCCAGAACTGCCAGCGCTGGTCGCCCAATGTGAAAGTGTCGTCTTGCATGGTGTCCAAAAAAATGACCCTCTGTTCGCGTCGTGGTGAAGCGCCCGGCGTCGGGGTATGCCCGAACAAGCTGGCGCAGGATTTGGGCTTATCCTAAAGCCACTTTCATTTTTCACCGTTCTGGAGATGCCATGAAGATCAAATTCGCCCTTGCGGCCGCTGCGCTCACCCTCGGATCCGCGCCCTTTGCCCAAACCAAATGGGACCTGCCGGCCGCCTACCCGGCCAGTAACTTTCACACCGAAAACATCACCCAATTTGCCAAGGACGTGGACACCGCCACCGGCGGCAAGCTCAAGATCACGGTGCACGCCAATGCATCCCTGTTCAAGGCGCCCGAAATCAAGCGCGCGGTGCAGGGCGGACAGGCGCAGATCGGTGAAATCCTGCTGGTGAACTTCGAGAACGAAAACCCGATTTTTGGCGCCGACGGCATTCCGTTCCTGGCCTCCAGCTTTGCCGACAGCCAAAAACTCTACGCGGCACAGAAGCCGGTGCTGGACAAGGTGCTGGGCGCGCAGGGCATGAAGCTGCTGTATGCCGTGGCGTGGCCGCCGCAGGGGCTGTACGTCAAGAAAGAGCTGGCCTCGGTCGCCGACATGCGTGGCGTCAAGTGGCGCGCCTACAGCCCGGCCACCGCCAAGATGGCGGAACTGATCGGCGCCCAACCCGTCACCATTCAGGCGGCCGAGGTGAGCCAGGCGTTTGCCACCGGTGTGGTGGACAGCATGATGAGTTCCGGCGCCACCGGCTATGACAGCAAGATCTATGAATCGGTGAAGTACTGGTACGACACCCAGGCCTGGCTGCCGAAGAACGCCATCATCGTCAACCTCAAGGCCTTCAACGCGCTCGACGCCGCCACGCAGGCCGCGCTGACCAAGGCCGCCGCCGAGGCTGAAACACGCGGCTGGAAAGTCAGCGCCGAAAAGAACGAGTGGTACAAAAAAGAGCTGACTGCCAAGGGCATGAAAATTTTGCAGCCGCCACCCAAGCTGGCCGCCGACCTGAAGCAGGTGGGCACCATCATGCTGGCCGACTGGGAGAAAAAAGCCGGTGCCGACGGCCAGGCCGTGATCAGCGCCTACCGTAAGAAATGAGCAGCAAGTAAGCACAAGCCAAATGCCTTCAACACTTCGCAGCGTTCTGGACAAGCTCTATGACGCTGCCGCCTGGGCCGCGGCGCTGATGATGGTCGGCACGCTGCTGATGGTGGTGCTGGGCATGCTGGACCGCTACGTGTCCCTGAACTTTCGCGGTACCGACATGTATGCCGGCTACTGCATGGCAGCCGCCGGCTTTCTGGCGCTGGCGCACACGCTCAAGAAGAACGAACACATCCGCGTCACCCTGCTGCTCAACGCGGTGCCGCCCAAGGCGAAAAAAGCGCTGGAACTATGGAGCCTGAGCGCCGCCGTGCTGCTGGCGGGTTTGTTCTGTTTTTACAGCATCAAGCTGGCGTATCAATCCTGGGATTTCAACGACATCTCCACTGGCAACGACGCCACACCGTTGTGGATTCCGCAAATCGGCATGGCCGTGGGGACGCTGGTCCTGCTGATTGCTTTTGTGGATGAACTGGTGCTGGAGTTTTTGGGGCAGCGCGTCACTGGCAGCAGCGACGAAGCCCTGCACAACGAATAACGCAGCGCGAATAACACAAGGACTCTCATGAGTGAACTCGGCATTACCGCGCTGCTGATCGCCTCGCTGTTCCTGATCCTGGGCAGTGGCGTCTGGATTGGGCTCACGCTCACGGGCGTGGCCTGGATTGCCATGGAGCTATTCTCCAGCCGCCCGGCCGGCGACGCCATGGCGGTCACGATCTGGGGCTCGTCCAGCAGCTGGACGCTGACTGCCCTGCCCCTGTTCATCTGGATGGGCGAGATTCTGTTTCGCACCAAGCTCAGCGAGAGCATGTTCAAAGGCCTGGCCCCCTGGGTCAACTGGCTGCCCGGGCGCCTGCTGCACACCAATGTGATTGGCTGCACCATTTTTGCCGCCGTCTCGGGGTCGAGCGCGGCCACCTGCGCCACTATCGGCAAGATGACACTGCCGGAGCTGACCAAACGGGGCTACCCGCAAGACCAGATCATCGGCTCGCTGGCCGGTGCCGGCACGCTCGGCCTCTTGATTCCGCCCTCCATCATCATGATTGTCTATGGCGTCAGCGCCGAGGTATCGATCTCGCAGCTGTTTGTAGCCGGTGTGCTGCCGGGCCTGCTGCTGGCGTCGCTGTTCAGCGGCTACATCATCGTCTGGTCGCTGCTCCATCCGGGCAGGATTCCGCCGACCACCGAGCAGTTCACCTTGGTTCAAAGACTCTACGAATCGCGCCACCTGATCCCCGTCGTGGGCCTGATCGGCGCGGTGCTGGGCAGCATTTATGCCGGCGTTGCCACCGCCACCGAGGCCGCCGCCGTCGGTGTGATTGGCTCGTTTGTGCTGTCCGCCCTGCAACGCTCCCTGAATTGGGCCACGTTCAAGGAAGCGCTGATGGGCGCCACGCGGCTGTACTGCATGATCGCGCTGATTCTGGCCGGGGCCTCGTTTCTGACGCTCAGCATGGGCTACATCGGCCTGCCGCGCCATCTGGCTGAATATGTGTCGTCGCTGGGCTTGAGCCCCTTCCTGCTGATCGTCGCCTTGGCCGTTTTCTACATCATCCTGGGCTGCTTTCTGGACGGCATCTCGATGGTGGTGCTGACCATGGGCGTGATCCTGCCCACGGTACAGGCCGCGCACATTGACCTCATCTGGTTTGGCATCTTCGTCGTGGTGGTGGTCGAGATGGCGCAGATCACGCCGCCCGTCGGCTTCAACCTGTTTGTGCTGCAAGGCATGACCAAAAAAGAAATCACCTACATCGCCCGCGTCACCCTGCCGTTTTTCCTGTTGATGTGCGGCATGGTGCTGGCGCTGTGGTTCTTTCCGGGCATCGTCACCTGGCTACCGGGCCAAATGTAGCTGACAGCCACCGCCTTTATGATGGTGGCACCATGATCTCTGTCCTCGCAATTTGTATCGGCGCCAGCATCGGCGCACTGGCCCGCTGGGGCCTGGTCCAGTGGCTCAACCCCGGCGCCGTCATCCCCTTTGGCACCCTGGCCGCCAACCTGATCGGCGGCTACCTGGTGGGTGTGTGCGTGGCCGTGTTTCAGGCCTTGCCCCAACTGGACCCGGTCTGGCGCCTGGCCCTGGTCACGGGTTTTCTGGGCGCACTCACCACGTTCTCCAGCTTCTCGGCGGAGGTGGTCGGTATGCTGGGGCAACAACGCTATGCCCTGGCCTTTGGCACCGCTGCGCTGCACCTGTTCGGCTCGCTGCTGCTGACGGTCGCGGGAATTAAAAGCGCTATGTTTTTTATAGCTACTCGCGCATGATTGACGAGGGCTAGAGCCTAGTTTGATAAAAATCTGAGGCAGCGCAACGGCTGTCACACGCGTGCGTGAAAATGGCGCCTACATACTCTTGAACAAGCCGGCGTAACTGCGGCTGACCTCCAGTTTTTCGCCATGGCCGCGCACGCTCACCAATTGCCGGCCCCGCTCGTCCCGGCTCACGCCCGCAATGGCTTTGGTGCTGACCAAAGTAGAGCGGTGGATTTGCCAGAAGAAGTTCATATCCAGTTCTTCCACCAGTTCCTTGATCGGTTTGCGAATCAGCGCTTCCATCGTCGCCGTCTGCACCCGGGTGTACTTTTCATCCGAAATGAAAAACAGCACATCTGCCACCGGAATCATCTGGATGCTCTGGCGCACCGTCGCCTGTATCCACTGCAGCTTGGCGGAACTGTTCGGGTTGATCTGTGCGGCGAGACGCTGCAGCAGTTGCTGCATAGCCGGCGTATGGGCGGGCAGCGGTGTAACAGCGCCATTCTCGCCATCGGCACCCTGACCGGCGCGCTCCGCGATGCGCTTCTTGATCCGTTCCACCGTGACCAGCAGGCGCTCGCGTTCAGCCGGCTTGAGCACGTAATCGACCACCCCCTGCTCAAAGGCCTGCACCGCATACTGGTCATAGGCGGTGATGAAGACAATCTCGCAGCCGGGCCAGCCGTCAGCCTCCTCATAGGTGGGCAGCTGGGCAATCTGGCGCGCGGCATCGACGCCGCTGAGCACCGGCATGCGAATATCGAGAAACACCATGTCGGGCTGATGTTGCTGGGTCAGGGCCACCGCCTCCTGGCCGTTCCGGGCCTCGGCCACGATCTCCAGCGCCGGCCACACCTCGCGCAGGCGGGCACGCAGTTGCTCGCGCATCAAGCGTTCATCATCGGCAATCAGGGCGCGTGTCATGTCAGGGCTCCGTCGTTACAGCAGGCAATCGGCAACTCAGGCTGCCGGTTCGGCTCCAGCTCCAGTGGCCGCTTCAGTATGAGCCACATAGGGCACGGTGATCGTGACCGAGGTGCCGCCACCGGCCGGCTGCGTCACGCGCAGGCTGGCCTTGTTGCCATACAGCAGGGCCAGTCGTTCCCGGATGTTACTCAAACCAATGCCGGTGCCCGCGGTGTCCGCCTGGCCAAAGCCCAGGCCGGTGTCCGCCACCGTCACCGCCAGCTTGCCATGGACAATCTCGGCGCTCACCGTCAATTGACCGCCATCCGCCTTGGGCTCCAGCCCGTGCTTGATGGCGTTCTCTACCAGGCTTTGCAACATCATGGGCGGGAATTCCGCCGACAGCAGGCCGTCGCTGACGCGTATCTCGGTCTGCAGGCGATCTTCCATGCGCACCTTCAGGATTTCAAGGTAGGGGCGAATCACTGCCAGCTCGCGCCCCAGGTCGCGCGTCGCCTGGGCGTTGGCTTCGCGCATGGTGGGCATGGTGGCGCGCAACAAGGCGATCAGGTTTTTCTGCATCTTGCTGGCACGCGGCGGGTCGGTCTCAATCAGGTGGTCAATGCTGGCCAGGGTGTTGAACAGAAAGTGCGGCTCCACCTGCGCCTGCATCGCCGCCATGCGCGCCTCGATCACCTGGCGTTTCAGTGACTCGGCTTCGGCCACTTCGGTGGCCTGCGCCGCCTTGGCCTCGGCCTGCAGCGTACCCTTGTAAGTGACTTTGATGATCATGGAAATCAGGATGAACCACATCGTCAATGGCATCACCGGCTCGCCATACTTGCGAATTTTGACGTGCGAGCCCTGCCGGTCGCCCAGCACCTCGCGGCGGATCTCGGCAATCAGCTCCTTGACACTGTCCGCATCCTCACCGGGTGGCATCTTGATCGTCACCCCGGGCGCGTCCAGCACCGTGTCCGTTGCCGTTTCAGGCGCGGAAGCAGCCGAAGCGGGCAAGGCGGGTTCGCCACCGCGCTGCGCTTTGCGCGGCGTGATGCGCACCCCCTGTTCATCAATCGAAATGTCCACTCCCTTCTTTGAACTATTCCTTGCCTTGTCGCCCGAAGCAACGGACGGCTCCGGCGTCTCGTCAGAATTGCGCCCGGTATCGCTGCCACGCACCTCTTCCAGATAAGTCCAGCTGAACGGTGGCAGGTCATGAATGATGGCCATGGAAATGATCAACAGCAGCGCCAGCATGAAAAAGCGCTTCCAGCTGATGCTCACCAGCCAGCCCGCGTAGGCATGAAAGGAATGCACGCAGCGGCTGGAAAAGCGCGCCCAGCGGCTGCTACCGCCCTGCGAAGTGAGTTGGCTATTCAAAATCGGCTCCCGTGTTTGAGGTATTCAATGGCGCGACTCTACGCAAGTACCCGGCAGGTACGCCAGCGCCACGCGATGCACTGCAGATTCACGCGACGGGCTGCATCCTCCCGGCACCACCCCGGGGAATACCCCTAGACCTCGAATCGAATGCCCTGCGCCAGCGGCAACGTGCTGCCGTAATTAATGGTGTTGGTGGCCCGGCGCATGTAGGCCTTCCAGGCGTCCGAGCCGGACTCGCGCCCACCGCCGGTGTCCTTTTCGCCGCCAAACGCACCGCCGATCTCGGCGCCGCTGGTGCCGATGTTGACGTTGGCAATGCCGCAGTCCGAGCCGCGCGCCGAGGTGAACACCTCGGCTTCGCGCAGGTCCTGCGTGAAGACGGCGGAGGACAAGCCGTGGGCAACCGCGTTGTTGAGCGCAATCGCTTCCTCAAAACGGTCATAGGGCACCACATACAAAATGGGTGCAAAGGTCTCCTGCAGCATGGGGCCGCTTTGCTCTGCCAACTCGACAATGGCTGGGCGCACATAAAACGCCTCTGCCTCGCCCACGGCTTCGCGGCCGCCGAAGTGGACCTGCGCACCGGCCTCTCGCGCCTGCGCCAGTGCCTGCTGCATGGCGTCAAAAGCCCGCTGGTCGATCAAAGGCCCCAGCAGCGTGCCATCAGCCAGTGGATCGCCCACCGGCAGGCGGTCAAACACACGCAGCAGCGCGGCCAGCAAAGGGGCATAAATCGAGCGATGCACGATCAACCGGCGCAGGCTGGTGCAGCGCTGGCCCGCCGTACCGGCCGCCGAAAACGCGACCGCGCGTACCACCAGCGCCAGATCGGCAGACGGACACACAATGGCCGCATTGTTGCCGCCCAGCTCCAGCAAGGAGCGCTTGAACAGCCCGGCACAGGCCACCCCCACTGCCCGGCCCATCGCCGTAGAACCGGTCGCGCTGATCAGTTTGACATCCGGATGCGCGACCAGCGCCTCACCCACGGCACAGTCGCCGATCAGCAGTTCGCTCAGCCCGGTGCTATCCAGGCCCTGCTCTCTGGCGGTCTGCAACAGCAGTCCGTGCAGCGCCAGTGCCGACAACGGTGTCTTCTCCGACGGCTTCCACACCAGGGTGTTGCCGCACACCAGGGCCAGCGCCGCATTCCAGGCGAACACCGCCATCGGGAAATTGAAGGCGGAGATGATCCCGACCACGCCCAGCGGATGCCAGGTTTCCAGCAGCTTGTGGTCGGGTCGCTCGCTGGCAATGGTCAGGCCATAAAGCTGGCGCGACAGGCCCACGGCAAACTCGCAAATATCCACCACCTCCTGCACCTCCCCCAAGCCTTCCTGCACGATCTTGCCGGTCTCCAGCGTGATCAAGCGGCCCAGCGGCGCCTTGTGCCGTCGCACGGTCTCGCCAAAAGCGCGTACCAGCTCACCACGCTTGGGCGCCGGTACATCGCGCCAACGCAGTGAGCGGGCATGGGCACGCGCGATGGCGGCGTTGGCCTGCGCCTCAGTGCTGACGGCAACGCGCGCCAGCAGGCTGCCGTCAATCGGCGTATGGACCGCCAGGCCGATGGGGCGGTCGCCCTCGTGCGCAAGGCCCAAGGCCTTGAAGATGGTTTGAACATCGATGCGGTAGGTCATTGGGTATTTGCTCCAGACTTGAAATGATCGAATTTTAAAGACGCAGCAGTCAGGATCCTCCTTCGCAGAGGCTCGATTTGGCCCGTTCGGCAGGACACGGCTGACCTTGCGCGTGACAACGGATTTTGGGTTTAACATGCTTCAGACGCACCAACCGCGAGAACAACGCGGTTGGTGAAATTTCAAGCGACTTGTTGCCACCTACCTTTTTCGGATTCGCAACAGACCTCGTTGCGAGGTCAATTGACCTGGAAAAAATGATCGCATGAGACTGTCTTTACGCTTCGTTTTACCGCTGCTACTGGTTTTAGCGGGCATCGGCTACGCCCTCGCGCCCCTGGTGGACCGGCTGACCCTGGGTTGGTTCGTGCGCGATCTCGACCTCCGGTCCACGCTGGTCGCCAACACCATTCAGGAGCCCCTGCTGGAACAGCTGGCGGCCGGCAAAAAAGCCAAGATCGGGGAATTTTTCACCCGTATCACGCAAGACGAGCGACTCTTTGCCGTCGGCTACTGCGCGACACCGACGGGCACCATCTTGGCCAGCCGCTCGCTACCGGCGGAAATCCAGTGTGCCAATCTCGAGCGCTGGGAAGGATCGGTTGATCACCTTTTGCCAAGCGCCCAGGGACCCTTGCACGTTGCCGTGAAGCCGATGGCCAGCGAGGCGGCGCCCGCCGGCCAGCTGGTGCTGGTGCACGACATGAGCTTCGTCACCCGCCGCAGCGAGGAAACCAAGCGCTACCTGTTCTACGCCTTCATGGGGCTGGCGGCCGTGATCTCGCTGATCACGGTGATCATTGCCCAGCTGTCGTGGCGCGGCTGGATGGCCGGCATGCGCTCCCTGCTACGCGGCGAGGGGCTGTTGCGGCAGCCGGCGCTCGACGCACAAGCCGGCCTGCCCGGGTTCAAACCCATCGCCCGCGACCTGCAGCGGCTGATTCGCGAACTGGAGGCCGAGACGCGCACGCGGGACGAGAGCCAGGTCACCTGGACACCGGAGGCCCTGCGCACCATTCTCCATACCGAACTGAGTGGCGAGGACGTGATCGTCGTCTCCAACCGCGAGCCCTATATCCACCGGCGCCGCGGCGAGCGCATCGAGGTGCAACGGCCCGCCAGTGGGCTGGTCACGGCGCTGGAGCCGATCATGCGCGCCTGCTCGGGCACCTGGATCGCCCACGGTAGCGGCTCGGCCGACCGCGAGGTGGTTGACAAGCAGGACCGCATCAAAGTGCCGCCGGACAAGCCCGCCTACCAGCTGCGTCGCGTCTGGCTGAATGCCGAGGAAGAGGCTGGCTACTACTACGGCTTCGCCAACGAGGGGCTGTGGCCGCTGTGCCATATCGCCCATGTGCGGCCCGTCTTTCGCTCCGGCGACTGGGACCAGTACGTTGCCGTCAACCGCAAGTTTGCCAAGGCGGTGGTGAGCGAGGCCAAGACCAAAAACCCGATCGTGCTGGTACAGGACTATCACTTTGCCTTGTTGCCCAAGATGATCCGCGAGGAGCTGCCGGATGCCACCATCATCACCTTTTGGCACATCCCGTGGCCGAACCCCGAGTCGTTTGCCATCTGTCCCTGGCGCGAAGAGATATTGGCGGGGATGCTGGGCAGCAGCATCATGGGATTTCATACCCAGTTCCACTGCAACAATTTCGTGGACACGGTGGACCGCTTTCTTGAGGCGCGGGTGGACCGGGAATCCTTCAACGTCTCCTTTGGCGGCAAACTGACAGCGGTGCGGCGTTACCCGATTTCCATCGCCTGGCCACCCGACGCCGAACTGCTGCAAAAGACCGTGCCAGACTGTCGCAGCAGCATCCGTCAACTGAACGACCTGCCACCCGAACACAAACTCGGCATCGGCGTTGACCGGCTGGACTACACCAAGGGCATCCTGGAGCGCTTTCGCGCGATTGAGCGTCTGCTGGAGTTGAATCCGGACTGGATTGGCCGCTTCACCTTTGTCCAGATCGCCGCGCCGACGCGCTCGGGCATCGACGAATACCAGCACCACGAGGCACAGGTACGGGCCATGGCCACGCGCATCAATGCCCGTTTTGCGCGTCAGGGGCCGCTGCCCATCGCGCTCAAGATCGAGCACCACGAACCGCGCCAGGTGTATGAATATTTCCGTGCCGCCGATCTGTGTTTTGTGAGCAGCTTGCACGACGGCATGAACCTGGTGGCCAAGGAATTTATTGCAGCCCGCGACGACGAGCGCGGCGTCCTCATCCTCTCCGAGTTCACCGGTGCCGCCCGGGAGTTGCCGGAGGCGCTGATCGTCAACCCCTACGATGCCGACCAGTGCGCGGCCGCCCTGCACCTGGCTTTGAGCATGCCCGCGACCGAGCAGCGCGACCGCATGCGCCTGATGCGTGGCCTGGTGGCGGAGTACAACGTCTTCCGCTGGGCGGGCCGCATGCTGCTCGATGCCGCCGCCATGCGCCGCCGTAGCCGGCTGACCGACAAACCGAAGACTTTGATCTGATGAAGAAAACCCGCTCCAGCCCGCCCCCCGCGCCGAGTTTGAATTGGGCCTATTTTCTGGACGTCGACGGCACCTTGATCAACATTGCCGACACGCCCGATGCTGTGCTGGTGGACCGCACGCTGCTGGACTTGATCGCGGATCTGCATCGGGCCAGTGGCGGCGCCGTCGCTTTGGTCAGCGGCCGCATGATTTCCGACTTGCAAAGTCGTATCGGGATGCCGCAACTGCCGCTGGCCGGACTGCACGGGCTGGAGCGACGCGACAGTACGGGACGCCTGTGGATTCACGCCGCAGCACCAGCCGCCAAGGGCGCGATCAAGGAGGCGCTGGCACCGGTGCTGGTGCGCCATCCGGGCCTGTTGCTGGAAGACAAGGGCCTGACGCTGGCGCTGCACTACCGACTGGCCCCCACCTTGGCCGGCTACGTGCATCAACTCATGGGCCGTTTGGCCAATTTGGCAGGCGAAGGCCTGGAGTTGCAGCGCGGCAAACGCGTGGTCGAGATCAAACCGGCCGGCATCGACAAGGGCACGGCGGTGACCGAGTACCTGGCCGAGTCTCCCTTCAAGGGGCGCCGACCGGTGTTCATCGGCGACGACCTCAACGACGAGCACGGCTTCGCCGAAGTCAACAAGCTGGATGGGATTTCGATCAAGGTCGGTCGCGGCCCCAGCTGCGCACGCTTTCGCCTGCCCGACGTGGCAGCGGTACACCAATGGCTGGGCGACGCCCTGAAAGGCACACCATGAAAACGCTGGATCTGGCCCTGATTGGCAATTGCACTATTGGCGCGCTGGTCGATGCGCGCGCCAACATCACCTGGGGCTGCTTCCCCCGTTTCGATGGTGACCCGGTGTTCTGCGCCCTGCTCAAGGACAGCGACGATTACGGTTTCTTTTCCATCGAGCTGGCGGATTGCGAACGCACCGAGCAGCACTACCTGGAGAACACGGCGATCCTGGTGACACGGCTGTATGACCGCCAGGGCGGTGCGGTTGAGGTCACCGACTTCGCACCGCGCTTCGGTCAGCACGGCCGCACGTTTCGCCCCATGATGCTGGTCCGGCGCATCCGCCGGCTGAGCGGCAGCCCGCGTTTAACCCTGCGCCTGCGCCCGGCCTGCGACAACGGTGCGGCCCGTCCCAGCGTGACCTGGGGCAGCAACCATATCCGCTACGTGGCACCGACACTGGCGCTGCGACTCACCACCGATGCCTCGCTGACGGCGATCATGCAGGAGACCCCGTTCTTTCTGGAGGACACGGTGACGCTGCTGCTGGGCGCGGACGAAACGGTTCACGAGGGCGCTGGCGAGGTTGGTCGCCATTTTTTGGAGGAAACCACCCAGTACTGGCGCGAGTGGGTGCGCAACCTGGGCATTCCCTTTGAGTGGCAGGCGGCCGTGATCCGGGCCGCCATCACGCTGAAGCTGAACGCCTTTGATGACACCGGCGCCATCATTGCCGCCATGACCACCTCCATTCCGGAAGCGGCGGGCAGCAGCCGCAACTGGGATTACCGCTACTGCTGGCTGCGCGACGGCTACTTCGTCGTCAACGCGCTGAATCGGCTCGGCGCAACCCGCACCATGGAACGCTACCTGGCCTACATCGTCAACATCGCTGCCAATGCCGCTGGCGGCCCGCTGCAACCGGTCTTCGGCATTGATGGCCGCACCGAATTGGACGAACGGGAAGTCCCGGCGCTGGCCGGCTATCGCGGCATGGGGCCGGTGCGGGTTGGCAACCTGGCTTACCGCCAGATCCAGCATGACGTCTATGGCTCGGCCATCCTGTCCGCCAGCCACATTTTCTTCGACCAGCGCCTGACCCGGCGCGGCGACGAAGCCTTGTTCCGACGGCTAGAGCCGCTCGGCGAACAGGCCCGGCGTAGCCATGACCAGCCGGACGCGGGTCTGTGGGAGCTGCGTGGCAGCGCGCGTGTACATACCTTCTCGGCCGTGATGTGCTGGGTGGCCTGCGATCGCCTGGGCCGCATCGCCACTCAACTCGGGCTGGCCGAGCGCGCCAGCTACTGGCTGAATGAGGCGCGCCAGATTCACACCACCATCAGCCAGCGCGCCTGGAACGAAAAACGCGGCGCCTTCGTCTCCACCTTTGAGGGTGACGCCATGGATGCGAGCCTGCTGCTACTGGTCGAGCTTGGTTTCCTCGACGCCAGCGACCCGCGCTTTGCCGGCACCGTCAGCGCGGTGGAGAAGGACTTGCGCCGTGGTGATTTCATCTTTCGCTATGTTGAAACCGACGACTTTGGCGCGCCAGAAAACGCCTTTCTCGTCTGTACCTTCTGGTATGTCAACGCCCTGGCCACACTGGAGCGGCGCGAGGAGGCGCGTGCGCTGTTCGAAAAATTATTGGCGTGCCGCAACCGCCACGGCTTGCTGGCGGAACACATTGATCTGAAGAGCGGCGAGCAATGGGGCAACTTTGTGCAGACCTACAGCATGGTCGGTTTGATCAACGCCGCCATCCGTCTGTCGATTCGCTGGGACCAGGCATTCTGATTTGCAGCCGGGTCGCCGCCGGCTGTCAATGCGGATTGCCCATGCACAGGCAATGTGCTAGGGTCAAAACCTTATGCCAAGCGATCACGATATCTACCTTTTCCACGCGGGAACACACGCCCACTTGTCGGACCAGCTCGGATGCCACCTGCGCTGCGGTGGCGGCGCAGACTTCGCGGTCTGGGCGCCAAACGCCGAATCCGTCTCGGTGATTGGGGAATGGAACGCCTGGTCTGGCGAGGCGGACCCACTCCATCTGCGCAGGGACGGCTCCGGCATCTGGCAGGGTTTCGCCGGATGTGCCGAACGTGGCCAGGGCTACAAGTACCGCATTCATTCGCACCACCACCGCCATGTCGCCGACAAGGCCGATCCGTTCGCGTTTTACGCGGAAGCGCCACCCGCAACGGCTTCCCGCATCTGGAGCCTTGAACATGATTGGAAAGACGATCAGTGGATGTCCTCGCGCGGTCCGAAGAACGCGCTCGATGCGCCGATGTCGGTGTATGAAGTCCACCTGGGTTCATGGCGGCGCAAGGATGGGCACTTTTTCGGCTACCGTGAACTCGCGCATCTGCTGGCCGACTATGTGATCGACATGGGTTTCACCCATGTTGAGTTGATGCCGGTGACCGAACATCCGTTTTACGGCTCATGGGGCTACCAGACGACCGGCTATTTTGCGCCGACCGCACGTTTCGGCACGCCGCAGGATTTCATGTACTTCGTGGACCACCTGCACCAGCGGGGCCTCGGCGTGCTGCTCGACTGGGTACCCTCGCATTTTCCGACAGACGAGCACGGGCTGGGCTATTTCGATGGCACCCACCTCTTCGAGCATGCTGATCCACGCCAGGGCTTCCACCCGGAATGGAACTCGAGCATCTTCAACTACGGCCGCCACGAGGTGCGCAGCTTCCTGCTTTCGTCAGGGCTGTTCTGGCTGGACAAGTACCATCTGGACGGCCTGCGGGTGGACGCGGTCGCCTCGATGCTCTACCTTGATTACGCACGCAAGCCCGGCGAGTGGATTCCAAACCGCCACGGCGGGCGGGAAAACCTGGAGGCCGTCGAGTTCCTGCAGACGCTGAACCGGGCCGTGTACCGCGAGCACCCGGACACGCTCACCATCGCCGAGGAATCGACGGCCTGGCCGCGCGTGTCCAGACCGACCGACATGGCTGGGCTGGGCTTCGGCATGAAGTGGAATATGGGCTGGATGCACGACAGCCTGGCGTACATGAAGGAAGAACCGCTCCACCGCAAATACCACCACAACAAGCTGACCTTCGCGCTGGTCTATGCCTTCAACGAGAATTTCGTGCTGCCGCTGTCGCATGACGAGGTGGTGCACGGCAAAGGGTCGCTGCTGAACAAGATGCCCGGCGATGCGTGGCAGCAGTTTGCCAACCTGCGTGCGTTTTTCGGTTACATGTGGGCGCATCCGGGCAAGAAGTTGCTCTTCATGGGTGGCGAATTCGGCCAGCGGCGCGAATGGACCCACGACGGCGAACTGGAATGGTGGGTGTCCACGCTGGAAGGTCATGCCGGGTTGCAGCGCTTCGTGGCGCAGCTCAACCGCGTGTACCGCCGCATGCCGGCGCTCTACCAGCTCGACTTCTCCCCCGCCGGCTTTGAATGGGTCGCGGTCGACGAGGCCGACACCAGCGTTTTCGCCTTCCTGCGCAAGCCGCGTGAGGGTGGCGCGCCCTTGCTGATCGTCAGCAACATGACGCCGGTGCCACGCGTCAATTACCGGCTCGGCGTGCCGCTGGCCGGCTTTTGGCGTGAAGTGCTCAACAGCGACGCCAGTGAATTCGGTGGCGCGGGCTGGGGCAACCTGGGCGGTGTTGAAGCCGGTCCCGTGCATGTGCATGCCCGCCCGCATTCGGTCTGCCTGACCTTGCCGGCGCTGTCCACCCTCATCTTTGAACACGTGTCCCCTGCCTAGGGCCAATGGGGCGCCCAAAATGCTATTCTTTTTATAGCTACTTACGCATGATTGACGAGGGCTAGAGCTAAATTTAATGCACAAGCCATGGTGAACTGTCAGTGCTCAGTAGCAGCCAATTCACCCCCCGCCCCGCTGCATATACAAATCAAAGCGCTTCATGAAGACATAGCGCTGGGCCTCATCCAGCCCGGCAAAGCGAAAGCTGACCAGCAATCGCGGGATACGCATGAGGGCAATCACCCGCGGCTCGCCCACTCGCCAGGTCAAGCCCAGGGCGCCATCACCAATGCGCACCCCGGCCGAATGGGCCTGTAGCTTCCAGTGATGGTCGCCAATGGCATCGGGCAACCAGCGCAGCCACTCGGCCTCGGTGCAGCCCAGCTCGCGCTCAAAGCGTTCGGCGTAGAAAGACTGCATTGTTGACTGCTCCGAAATTCACGATTTCGTCCTGTCATTGCGGGCGTGACCCGCAATCCATGGATGCCGGATCAGGTCCGGCATGACAGACTATTAGCCACCCGCAATCGGCGGCCAGATGGCCAGTACATCGCCCTCCCCCAGCGTCTGGGTCAGGCGCTGCTCCGGCGCGATGTATGTGCCGTTGATCAGCACCAGATGCACCAGCTTGGGTGGCAGGCCAAAGGGCTCGATGATCTGGCTGATGGTGGCGTCCGGCGCGACGTCGAGTTCCAGCACGTTGCTGTAGCGGGCCGCCACTGGCAAGTAATCGGTGAGCGAGGCAAACAGCTTGAAGGTGATCTTCATGGTCAAAAATATCTAGCGCCGCCGCGCGTCCTGTGCACCGCTCCAGTTGCTCTGGGCCTGCGCGCTGGCGAGGTAGGCTTCCATCAGCTTGGTCGGGTCATTTTTGAGGATGTCTTTCCAGGCACCGAGCTTCACCTGGCCTTCGACCAGCCCGCGCATCACGCCGACATGCTCAGTCCAGCCCACGCTGTTGCAACCCACCAGCACATCATCCTTGAACTGCAAACTGAGATGGCGACCAGCCGCCTGGTCGGTCAGCTCCACCTGCTCGCCACCGGGGCGTCCCTGCCAGTCGCCAAAGCTGGTGGAGATCAAGCCCAGCGTGTCGAGCACATTGATTTGCGTGACGCCCTTGAGCTCGGCGGCAGGCGCCGCGCCACGGGCAAAGGCCACCATGTTCAGCGCCGCCACACGAGCCTGCTCGGCGGCGTTGGGCTGGATCGCGCTGACGATGGTTTTACCTGACACTTTGTCAAACGCCTCGCAGCAGTCGCCGGCGGCGTAGATGCCGGGCACATTGGTTTGCAGGTGCTCGTCGGTCAGCACGCCCAGCAGACAGGTGATGCCGGCGTTTTCCAGAAAGCCGATGGCCGGCTTGACGCCGGCGGCGCTGATCACCAGATCCGCCAACATGGTTTGGCCATTGCTCAGGCGCACGCGCAAAGGCGTGCCCGGCTCGATGGCTTCCACCCGGGTGCTGGTAAATACCTCCACGCCCTTGGCCTCGCACCAATCGCGAATCATGCCGCCGGCGGTCGGGCCCATCATGCGCGGCACCATGCGGTCGCCCATCTCGACCACGCTCAAATGCACACCGCGCGCCACCAGCGCCTCCATGATGATGCAGCCAATGAAGCCGGCACCCAGCTGCAGCACGCGAGCGCCCTGGGTGGCCAGCGCCATGATCGCTCTGGCGTCGTCCAGCGTCCAGCAGGTATGAACGCCGGCCGCGTCAATGCCCGGAATGGGCGGCTGCACGGGATGCGAGCCGGTGGCGATCAACAGCGTGTCAAAGCTGATCGAGTCGCCATTGTTGAGCGCTATTGTTTTTGTAGCTACATCCACCCTATCGACGTGGGCTTGAAGCACATTTATTTTCAAATCCGTGAAGTGCGACGGGCTTTTGCGCAGGTAAGTGCCGCGCTCATCGACGTTGCCGATCAGCAAGTAGGGAATGGCCATGCGCGAATATGGCGGCTCGTGTTCGTCACCGACGAGGGTGATGACATCAAAGGGCGCGTGCTTGCGAATGGTTTCAGCGGCGATGACGCCGGCCGGGCCGGCACCGAGGATGACGTGATGGGTCATGGTGATTTCTCCAAATAGAAAAGCGGCCGTCGGGGACCGCTACTTCGTTGCACCGGCTTTTTGGGGGCAGATTTATGGGGGGCAGAGCACACGCCCGACGCTGCGCTTCGGCACGGTGATCCGACCCCAAAAAACCGACGTGGCTTTTGACAAAGTTACAGGCCCAGCCGCGTCCTGGTATCCGCCGTCGGGCGGCCTTCGCTGTCCCAGCCGCGCACGGCGTAGTACTTGGGCATCATCGCCGCCAGCATATTGACCTTGCCGGTGGCCGGGCCGGTTTTGCAGGCTTCCGTCAGCAGTCGCTTGGGCAGGCTGTCATCCTTGGCGGTAAAGCCGGCGCGGTTGTTGAACTCGCGTTCCATGTTCCAGATACGCTCACCGATTTTCTCCAGCTCTTCGGTGGTGTACTGGTCGCCACAGGCCGCCGAGATTTGCGGCGCCAGATCCGCCAGACCCCAGGCAAAAGTGGTGAACACGCACAGGCCGGACGAGTCAAAGGCGGCAGTGGCATCCTGGAAGGCCTTGACCAGTTCCGGCTTGCCTTCGTGTTCCAGCGGATCGGTCTTGACCGGAATGCCCAACACCTCCGAGGCAATGGTGTAACCGCGCAAATGGCAGCCACCCCGGTTGGAGGTGGCGTAGGCCAGGCCAATGCCCTGAATGGCGCGGCCATCGTAAGCCGGGAATTCCTGGCCCTTGCTGGTCATGCTCAGATCGGGCTGGCCGTACTTGGCGGTCAGGCGTTTGGAGCCCTGGCCGATTTCCACACCAAAGCCACGGCCGTAGATGGTTTCTTCGGTCAGAAACGCCAGTGCCTGGGCCGAACCGAATGGAGCTTCGATGCCAATCTGCTCTTTGGTCAGCACGCCCATTTCATACATTTCCATCACCGCGCCCACGGTGGCGCCAAAGCTGATCGGGTCAATGCCTTCTTCGTTGCACAGCATGGTGGCGTATTGCAGCGCCTCCAGGTCTTTGACGCCATTGGCGGCACCCAGGGCCCAGGCCGCTTCGTATTCCAGACCGCCGGAGGCGCCCCAGTATTGCGGCTTGTTGGCCACGGTAAAGTGGCTCTCATCCATCTTGCTGATACGGCCGCAGGCGATGGTGCAGCCAAAGCAAGCCTGATTGGTGACCAGTTGCTTTTTGCCATCGGTCTTGCGCGGCGTCGCCATGGCTTCGGCCGAGATGTCTT